>JAYUFP010000262.1:0-18804 GCA_043738665.1 Isosphaeraceae bacterium | reverse complement strand
GCTACGAGGCCGACCACGTCTGGCTGATCAGCGAGCATGCGTCGGAACAGCGACTCCTCAGTTGCAGCATGAACATCACCTGGCCTGACGCCTCCGTGACCGAAAGTCCCGAGTCAATCCCTCATGCCGAGGTGATTCTCAAGTCGTTGAACGAGGTCTTCAACGCCGTCGCGGACAAATCGAAGCCGATGACGTCCTGGTCGTCAGTCGTTGAAGGCCGATTCACCGGCTGGTTCAGCTTCCCGAACAACGAACGGGCTCAAGAGGCCTTCGAGCAGCTTCGAGAAAAACTCCACCACGCCGGCCTCGTGGTCAACCAGTGGACCCGTGACCTGATCGTCCCGCGGCAGTGGAAGTGAAACAAGCCAAGCCCTCGGTCATTCAATGTCGCTCGCGTCTCTTTAGAGTGCGTGCGGCTTGCCGGGGCTTTGAGAGTCTGTCCGGAAAGGAATTGGCTAGGAAATGGCTGATGACAAATGGCCGATGACGGATCGGAAAGAGCGAATGCGGCGTTTTCCCGCCGGTTTTCTCGCATCGGTCATCGGCCATTTGTCATCCGCCATCGTTTTTCTCCGGAAAACTTCCCGGACAGACTCTGAGATCGCGGCGGCATGGAGCCGAGTGGAACGCTTCACACCGAACACCCACAATCAGTGGCCGGCCCTTCAAAGCGGTGGAAAGCCGCACTCGCTCCCAAGAGACGTTTCACTCGGATCAGGGGGCCGCGTCGATCAGGCTATGGCTGGGGATCGTCCAATTTTGCGGGGATGGCGATCTCGGGATCGAACTCCAGGGTGACCAGACCCTCCGGCACGGATGCGGGGATCGGGTCCAGAAAGTTGCCCGACGGTCCGTCAATAGCCCTTGCCGTCTGCTTGAAAATCAAGGCGTCCAGCGACATCGGGTTCTTGCCCGTCGCGGCCAGCCAGACCACGGCCGACGAGAGGAACAGGTTTCCGCCGTTCCAAGCCAGGCCGGAAGTCCCCGAGTTCGTCATCAGCGTCATGATCGTATTGGGGTCGGTGGGCATTCCCGAGGCGAGTAACAAGACGATCTGAGCGCAAGACGGCACGAGCGTCAAGAACCCCGCGACGGTCGCGGCCCAGGTCGTGAAGAACCCCAGCGCGAGAGCCACGCCTAGCGCGATTTGAGCCGGGGCGAGGAACAGCATGTAGCTGTCGGCACCGCTCGCACCCCAGGCATTCGCGTTCATCGCACCCGTATAAGGATTGTAGGCGTTTGAAAGACCCCCCGCCGCCACGATTTTGAAAAAGAGGTAACCGGTCAGTCCCGAATGGAGCAGGCTCGTGGCCAGGGCCATGCGGAGCGTCAAGCCGATCACATGAAGCGCCGGAAACGGCCCTTGCGGGGGACGCTTTGAGGATTTGTTCACGGGGGTGATCTCCATGAATTCTCGGGGGACGAGTCAAGATCCGGACGGGAGTGCGACGATTCTGTGGAGCGGAGATTGATGATGCCGCGGCTCAGCGGGAGCCGCGCGCTCCCGAAGAGATCGCGTGGCGTTCGAAAGCCTCAGATGTTCGACGTCGAGGCGAACCCGCCGGCACCCGGCGGCCGCATTTTCCGCATGATCGGCTCGATCAGGTCGTGGGGGACGAACCGGCTCAGGGCGTCGACCCCTCCGAACCGGGCCACTTGTTTGATCAACGTGCTGGATACGTGCGAATATTCGCCGTCGGCCATAAGAAACACCGTCTCGATGTTCGGGTCGAGCCGATGGTTGGTCAGGGTCATCCCGAACTCGTATTCCATGTCGGAAAGTGTTCGCAAGCCGCGGAGGATCACCCTCGCGCCGATCCTCTTGACGAACTGGACGGTCAGCTCCTCGAACGACTCGACCGAGACGTTCGAGAACGGGGCGACGATCCGCCGCGTGTGCTCGACACGCTCGTCGATCGTGAAAAGCGCCGTCTTGTTCGGGTTGATGCCGATCGCCACCACGACGTGGTCGAAAAGCATCCGGCCGCGGCGGATCACGTCGAGGTGACCGAGCGTCAGCGGGTCGAATGTTCCCGTGAACACCGCCGTGCGCGACGGGTCGTGTCTCGGTGTTCGTTCCGTCATGATCTCACCCCTGGAGGACGCGACGGGCTAGAACGAGGCCAGTCCTTCGCGAAGCCTCTCAAAATCGTCGTTGTTGTTGTACATGTGAGGGCTGAACCGGAGGCGCCCTCGGCGGCAAGCGGCGGCGACTCCGCGACTTCGCAGCGAGTTCACGACCTCGTTCGGGTCGGCGCCGGGTTTCGTCAGGGCGACGATCCCCGATAGGTCTTCGAGCCGGTCGGAGCTGACCGATCGCCAGCCCGCCGAGAACGCGATCTCGCGGACCCGCGCGGCCCGGTCGAGAATGCGCTCAGAGACGAGTTCCGGGCCGATCTCCAAGAAAAGGCCGACGCTCGCCCCCAACGCGTGCAGCCCCGGCATGTTGAACGAGCCCCCCTCCCAGCGCTGGGCGTTGGGCTTGAGGATGAAGTCGTTCGTCAACGAATTATAGGAACCGACCACGCTGTGAGAGCCCACGCCCAAGGGTCGGAGTCTCTCGATCCACTCGCGACGGACATAAAGAAATCCCGCGCCTTCCGGCCCGAGCAGCCACTTGTGGCCGTCGGCGGCAAGGAAGTCGATCGGCGTCTTCTCGACATCGATCGTGAGTGGCCCGAGCCCCTGGATGGCATCGACGAAGAAGGCGACTCCGCGCTCGCGGCAGGCTGAGCCCAGGGCGTCGAGGTCGTTGCGGAAGCCCGAGGCGAATTCGACGTGGCTGATCGTCAAGATCCGGGTTTGAGAGTCCATCGCGGCGAGGAGGTCGTCGACCCAGACCCGACCCTCGCGCGTGGGGACGCTTCTCAACTCCACCCCTCGGCTTGCAAGGTTCATCCACGGGTAAACATTCGAAGGGTATTCGTCGGCCGCCGTGACCACGTTCTCTCCGGGCTTCCACGGAAACCCCTCGGCGACGAGGCCGATGCCCTGCGTGGTGCTGCCGACGAACGCGATCTCGTCCGGATGGGCGTGGATCAGCCGTGCGAGGTCCTTCCGCAAGGCCGAAAGCTTCGCCGCCTGGTCGAGCCAGTTCACGACCCCGTTCCTCTCCTGTTCGTCGGCGTACGCCCGCATCGCGTCGCCCGACCGTTTCGGAAGGGGTGAGACGGCGGCGTGGTCGAGGTAGGCCCAGTTCTCGGCCACGGGGAATTCGGCGGTTCGCAAGGCGTCCCAGTCCAAGGGCAGGTCTCCGGCGGGGTTCTCTCGCTGCATTTCAGCGACCCTTTGCTTCGAGTCTTACCAAGGCTTCAACCGCCACACGGGTCGGTTGGGCCACGGGATGGCCGGAGGCCATTTCATTCAAAACCGCGATTGCGTTGGGGGAGCCGATATGTTCGAGAAGAGCCATCGCCCGGACGGCCCGATTCCATTTCTTCCGGTCGCTGTCGCCCCCACGAAATTTATTGATATTACTCACTTTGTGTTCGGCCCAGAAGGAGCCGAAGTTGGGCGTTGCCATGAAATTGAAGCCTTCGCCGACCGCCCTCAAGGTAATCTCCTTGCCGAGCAGCGAGTTGGGCTCACGTCCGCTCAAAAGTGCCACCAAGCGCTGCCGGGTCATCGGCTCTTTCACGTTGGTCATCATCGTCTGGAGATCGACCGCCAGTCGAGGGTCGAAATATTCGAGTTCCTCGAACGCCGGCTTCCACTCGTTCTCGTCCGCGCTGCCGATCTTGGCGACGAGTTCGTTCAAGCGGTCGACGTCGAGAAGCAGGGCTTTCAGCTTCTTTTTGAACAACGCGACGGCTTCTCTCGGGTAGTCCGACATTTTGAAGAGGGCCCGCAAGGCAACGGCTTCGTCCTTTTCGAGGTCAAGCCAGAGGGCTTCGAGCGCCTTTTCGTCGGCCGCGGGTTTCGACTTTTCGGAAGAAGGCTCCCCGTCCGCTGCATTCGCCCGAGCAAGCAGTGCGGCGAGGGGAAGCCCTGCGAGACCACAGACCAGACCGAGCAAACGTCGGCGTCCGATTCCCATCCGCGGAGCCTCCCGTGGGTGAATTCGTCCCAAGACACGAGCACTCGGTGTGATACCGCGTCGAATCATTGATTGACTCATGCGAGCCTATGAACCAAGCGGTTGAGTCGGCGGAGCGCGCAGACGGCCTTTACGGCCGTTTCATTTCCTCCCAGCCTACCCGCCGGAACGCCCCTCGGCCATCCCCGAGCGGTTGCCCCATCGCGATCGTTCTGTTCCAATACGCGAGTGAATCCCTCTCCGAGGAGCGAATTCCGATGGGGTCGTCCGCCGACTTGGTTTTCTGGGATGAATACGACGCCCGCGTCGCCGAATTGTACCGGGCGCGGGTTCCGGCCGACGGCCTTCCCGAGTCGGCGATCATCGACGCGGAGACGCGCATCGGGCTCTCTTTGCCGGGAAGGCTCCGCGAGTATTACTCCCGGTACGGGGCAAGCGAACTGCCGCTTGCCCCCTGGCAGCCTTGCAACCTCGAACTCATGGAGATCCTTACTGACGGCGTCCTGCTGATCGGCGCGGACGAACTGCTTTACGACCTCCCGTTCGCGGGAGTTCTCCCCGACGATTTCGGCAAGGACGACCCGCCCGTCGGCGTCCTCTTGACGTCCCCTGATGATTCGACCTGGATGGACGCCCTCCACGAGTGGAGCCTCGGCTTTTCGAGCCTTTCGGGATGGCTCCTGACGATGCTTTACTGGCAAGCGTCATTGAATCTGCCATTCACAGGCTCGGCGCCGATCGACGAGACCGAGCTGCCGGAGATCGTCCGCCACTGGGATCCGCCGGAGCGTTTCGGGCGACTCGGCCACGAACTCCTCGTGTTTCGAAAGCCAGGCCGGTTGTTATGCGTCGAGGGTCGAGCACCCGATCTTATCCTGCGGGCGGGAGCCCGGACAAAAGCGGATTTCGACTCGATCGTGTCGGGCTTGACCGTGGACTGGGACGGCGGTTCGGCACGCGTTTCATAAGGGGCGCTAATGCGAACGATGTGTTGGAGTCCGGTAGTCGTCTGAACTGAGGTTCTCGACCAATCGATCCACATCCGCGCGACCATGGGCCGCGCTCAGACTGATCCGCAATCGCGCGGTCCCTTCGGGGACCGTCGGCGGGCGGATCGCCGGGACGTACAGCCCGTTTTCAAGGAGTTTCTCGGCCGTCGCGACGGTGGTTGAAACGTCTCCAAGAATCACCGGAACGATCGGACCGGCGGAGCCTCCGACATCCAATCCTGCCGCCGTCAAGCGTTCGCGGAGCAGCGTTCCCAGAGCTTGGACATGCTCGCGCCGCCACGGTTCGGCAACGAGGATGCGCAACGACTCCAGGGCCGCGGCAGCGGCGGCCGGAGGCAACGCCGTCGAATAAATGTGCGCCCTTGCTCGATTCGTGAGCCAGTTAATCAGGCGATGCGGCCCCGCGACGAACCCGCCGACCGACCCGATCGCCTTGGAGAGCGTGCCGACTTTTACCTGGACACGATCGCCCACCCCGCACGCGGAGGCCGCACCGCGGCCGTCGCTCCCGAAGACCCCGGTCCCGTGGGCTTCGTCGACCATCAGCATCATGCCGAACTGGTCGGCGAGGTCGGCGAGTTCTCGCAAAGGGGCGAGGTCGCCGTCCATGCTGAAAACGCCGTCGGTGACGATCATCGAGCGGCGGAATCGGCCTTTTTCGCGTTCGAGGATCTGCGCGAGCTTCGCCGCGTCGTTGTGCGGATAGACCCGGACGCTCGCCCCCGAGAGCCTTGTGCCGTCAATCAGGCAGGCGTGGTTGAGCCGGTCGGAGTAGACCGCGTCGCCTTTGCCCACGAGTGCGGCGATCGTACCCAGATTCGCCGCGAACCCGGTGGGGAAGAGCAGGGCGGCTTCCGTCTGCTCGAATGCGGCGATCGCTTCCACAAGTTCTTGATGGATGTCGGTCCAGCCCGCGACCAGTGGTGAGGCCCCCGCGCCCCAGCCGTAGGTTTCGGCCGCGAGGCGGGCCGCTTCGGCGAGGCGCGGGTCGGCGGCGAGTCCGAGATAATCATTCGCGCCGAAGTTGATGAATTCGCGGCCGTCGCGGACAAACCGGCCGGGGGTCGCGGGGCCGTGCGAAACGAGCTTCCGATCGAGGCCTTTGGCGGACCATTCCGAGGCTTCGTCGTCGATCCAGGCGAGGGGGTCAATCATGGCGACGACCGCCTTCGTACTTGCGGACCACGGCCGCCGCGAGGTGTCCACCGAAGCCGATCGAGAGTTTCAACGCCGCGTGGATGTCTCGCGAACGTCCGACGTGCGGGGTGGCGTCGAGGTCGCAGGCCGGGTCGGGGTCGTCGAGGTTGAGCGTGGGGGGGATGAAGCCGTCGCGGACCGCCAGGCAGGTGAACGCCAATTCCAAAGCCCCCGCCGCGCCCAGACAGTGGCCGATCTGGGCCTTGTTCGCCGAGCACGAAACGCGATCGGCATGCGTTCCAAGCGCCAATCGAATCGCCCGGCATTCGAGCGGGTCGTTCTGTGCGGTGGCAGTGCCGTGGACGTTGACGTGATCGATCTCGGAGGGCTCCACGTCCGCGCTTCGCAAGGCGCGTTGGATCAAACCGGCGAGGTTTGAGGGGTCGGGGTTGAGGTTCGTCATATGAAAGGCGTCGGCGCCGAAAACCCCTCCGGCGAATTCGGCGTAAGGTTTCACGCCGCGCGCCAGGGCGTGTTCTTCGCGTTCGAGGACGAACAGAGCCGCCCCTTCGCCGACGAGGAAACCCGAACGATTCTTGTCCCATGGTCTCAGGGCTTTTCCGGGATCGCCTTCCACCTGCGCGAGCACCCCCATTTTGCGGAACGAACCCAGAACGAGTAACTCCAGCGACGAATCCCCGGCGCCCACAACAGCGACGTCGCAAACGCCCCGCTGGATCAGATCGGCCCCCTGGATTGCCGCGATCAGACCCGTCGCGCATGCGGCGACAGGGGCGAGGCAGGGGCCTCGGAAGTTCCAGACATGCGAGATCACCGAAGCCATAATGTTGGGCCAGGAGGACGTCCAGGGCTCGATCAGAGGTTGTTTGATAGGGTTTTCAATCAAACGTCGATAAACGGCAGCGCGGCGTCGCAGATCCCCCTTGCTCATTCCGACCACGGTCGCGACGCGGTCCGGGTCTTCGGACCCTTTGGATAATGAGGCGTCGCGAGTCGCCTCCATCGCGGCCTTGACGAGGATTTCGTTCGCCCGGTGGTCGCTATGGCGGACAGGGAACCCGGCGAATTCGGGCGATGCCGGATCAAACCGTTGATCGAGGAATCGGCAACCGTGCTTGCCGAGTCGGAGATTCTCCCACGAGGATTCGCGGTCGTTACCGAGTGCGGAGTAAATCCCGATCCCCGTCACAAGGACGCGGGGGACGGGGGCTCCGAGAAACGGTTGGGTCATCATGAGAAAGACAGTGACGGGTGCATATGCGATCAGGAGCGAGCATCAACCACGCGTTCCCACGCTCTGCGCGGGCACGAAAGATTCGTTCTTCGTCATCCGTTCTTCGTCATGATTTCGTCGAGTCGAACGTCGCCGGCCTCGGCCTGAGGTTCAGGCTCGCGAAGAGTTGCTTGTCGCGGTCGATCTCGGGGTTCGGCGTGGTCAGGAGCTTGTCGCCGGCGAAGATCGAATTTGCACCTGCGAGGAAGCAAAGGGCCTGATCGGCCTCGGACATGGCGTCGCGGCCGGCGGAGAGGCGGACCATCGCTTTGGGCATCAGGATTCGTGCCGTGGCGATCATACGGACCATCTCCCAGATCTCAACCTTCGAACGTCCTTCCAGCGGCGTCCCGTCGATGGGCACCAGGGCGTTCACGGGCACCGATTCGGGCGGCTCCGGCAGGGTCGCCAGCGTGTGCAAGAGACTGATGCGATCTTCCTCGGTTTCGCCCATGCCGATGATCCCGCCACAGCACACGGAGATCCCCGCGTTCCGGACGCGCCCCAGCGTGTTCAGGCGGTCGGCATAGGTGCGGGTCGAGATGATCTTGTCGTAAAACTCTTCGGACGAGTCGAGGTTGTGGTTGTACGCGTCGAGTCCCGCGTCCTTGAGGCGGCGGGCCTGGTCGTCGTTGAGCATCCCCAGCGTACAGCACGCTTCGAGGCCGAGTTCCTTCACGCCGCGGACCATTTCGAGCACACCATCGAACTGGCGGCCGTCGCGGACTTCCCTCCAGGCGGCGCCCATGCAAAAGCGGGTCGCGCCGTCGTCGCGGGCTTTCTTCGCGGTGTCGAGCACCGCGGTGACGTCGAGCAGGCCCTCGGCGGTCACGTGCGTATGGTAGCGAGCGGCCTGCGGGCAGTAGCCACAGTCTTCGGGACAGCCGCCGGTCTTGACCGAGAGCAGGACGCAGACCTGAACTTCCCCCGGCGTGTGATGCCGGCGGTGAACCTCGGCGGCGCGGAGGATCAGGTCGAGGACGGGTGTGCGGTAGATCGCGGTGACGTCGTCGCGGGTCAGCGACGGGGTCTCGGTCACGGTCGACAATGACATCGTCTCAACGCCTCGCCGACTTGCAGACGATGAACATGGCCAGCCCCGCGAAGATCGACGCGACGAAGTAGCCGTCGAGCACGCGGCCCGTGCCCGATCCGGGGGGAGGTGCTTCCTCCTGAGCGCGGGCGGGGGTTGAGACGACCATGCCCGAGGCGATCGGCAGAACCATGGCCAGGACGAACGTGCGAACTCGGCTCATCGATCAGGCTCCTTTGAGCGGTCGGGGGCGTTTCGGAGAGTCGATCGTCATCGGCATCCACTCCCGGAGTGGGCGAACCCGACGCCGGAACGCGGCACGGGCCATCGCCACGGCCCTCCAGGCGGGGCCTCGCGACCGAAGGTGTAGGACGTAGTCGTCTAATGCGATCGCCCAGAACCGATACGCCCGATTCCGGAACTCGAATGACCCGTCGTCTTTCGGCAAAGGGAACGGCGGCAACGTCTCCGCGTAAGCAAACGCGATCACCGCGCGGAAGCCCGGCCCGAACATCTCCTGCCAGCGGACCAGCCCGTCAAGGTCGTCGATCGTGACCCAATTTTCCCAGTCCCGACGTCCCCTGGCGTTCTTGCTCCGCTTCCCCTTCACCTCGACGACGAGATTCGAGCCACAGCGAGGATACAAAAGAAAGTCGGGATTCTTAACCCCCTCGTCCCCGAAAATCGCACGTTTGGCCTCGTCCACGGCCACGCAGGGCACGCGGAGCGAACGCACGTAGGCCTCGAACGCGGCTTCGTAATGATTCGCGCGGTTTGCCATCGTGCGGAATCTTACCGCAGTTGAACGTTGAGGGCCAGTCCCAAGATACTGAACAGAAGAGAATGAACCGCGGAGATCGCGGAGAACGCCGAGAGGAAGAGGTGGAATTCTTGAGAGGCGGAAAAAACGCGAGTCGGTTCGGCGGACGAGCCAGGTGATCGATCCCTTTCCTCTCCGCGCTCTTTGCGTTCTCCGCGGTTGATCGCCCGTTGAGCCGACTCGTCATGCGAGTTTGAAAAGGGCCTGCGCGTTCTTTGAAAATACCGCCTCGTGGTGCTCTTTGGGCACGACCGCCTCGATGAACTTCTTGTACGAGGCCATCGGGGCGAGAGGCCAGTCGGTTCCGTATAAAATGCGGTCGGGCTTCTCGGTGTATCGGAAGGCTTTTCGGATGTCGTGCGCGACGTCGGCGAGATAGGTGTTCGGGGCGATCGTGCCGTCGGGTTGGAGCTTCAGGGCGTTGTCATCGCCGACGTAGAGGCCGGAGAGGTCGGCCCAGACGTTGTCGTTCTTGAACACGACCTCGGCGGCGTCGGTGAGCCAGGGGTTTCCCAGGTGACAGATGATGAACTTGACCTCGGGGTGATCGACGGCCACGTCATCGACCAGGAGCGGGTGGGCGTACTTGACCTTCGCCTTGGTCGCCCATGTGTCGCCGGTGTGGAAGAAAAAAGGCAACGCGTACTTCGCGGCGAGCTTGTAATAGGGCTGGTAACCGGGGCTGTCCGGGGCATGATGGACGTATCCCAGGTACGCCTTGAGCGCGACGATCTTTCCCGTCGCGACCTGCTCGTCGACTTTCCGGAAATGCTCGGCGTCATTCTTCGTCGGGTCGGCGATGCCGACGGCCTTCAGGCCGGGGATGAGCGTGGCGAGTCGGAGCGTGCCGTTGATGCCGAGCGGGTCGTCGGCGGGGGCGTTGAGTCTTCCCATGCCGAATAGGGTCGTGACCCCGGCGGCCTTCATCTCCTCGCGGACACGGGCGGCGAGCTCGTCGGGGCGGAGGTCGAGCACTGAACCGTCGTGCCCCGGGGGTGCGGGTTTGCCGCCGTGGACGTTGTCGTCGACGACGTGAACGTGAACGTCGATCACGGGGTGAGTCCTTTCATCCGCCATTGCCGATCGTCACGACCGGCAAGTGGGCATTCCTGTCGCGCTTCGGCCTTCGCGGCGGGAGAATCGCCTCGGCGTATTCCCAGACCTGTTCGGCGGTCTCGAAGACCTTTTCGAAGATCCAGTTCGTGTCGTATTCGCAGTCGTCGGTCGTGTACTCGCGGCAGATCTTGGGGCGGTCGAGGTAGACCCCGCAGAGGTTCTTCTTCGTGAGGTACTTGCAGCGGGTCATCACGACGAGATACCACGTCCCCTTTTCGACGTAGACGATCGTCTGACCGTGGGCGAGATACCAGCGCACGGCGTCGAAATCGTCCCAGGTCGTGGGGGTGTCGATCGGCAGGGAGAAATATTTGCAACACTTGCCGACGCAATGGTCGCACAGACATTCGCCGGCTTTGAGGTCTTCGCGGCGGACCTTCGGCTTCTTCAAAAGACGCTTACCTTGATGAAGACGGTTTTCCGTTGTCATGTCCGATACGTGAGGCGACACCGAGATCATAACAGGCCGCGCGTATGGCGGCCACATGGGCCTCGCTGGTGCCGCAGCAGCCGCCGATGAGCCTCGCACCCGAGCGGACGAGGGTCGGAACGGCCGCGCGGAAGGCTTGAGGGTCTTCGTCAGCGTTCTCGACACCGTCCGATCGGGGCGTCACGGACGGCTTTAGGAAGAGCGGCAACCGCGTGCATTCGCGCAGGTGCTCGGCCCAGAAGACGGACGCGTCCGTGCCCGCGAGGCAATTCACCCCGATCCCCGAAATGCCGAGATCCTCGAACTCCTTGACATACCCTTCGACCCCCGTGTTCCCGCGGGGAAAGCGGCAGATGCTGACGAAGACCGGGATTGCGGCCGAAGGGGGGACGGCTTTCAACGCCGCGGCGGCCTGGCTCAGCGAATGTGTTTCGAAGACCAGGGCGTCGACCCCGGCTTCGGACAGTGCCTCGGCCTGTTCGCGGTACGATTTGCCGGTGAGGTCGGTGGTCGCGGTCGGCCCGATCGAGCCGAGGACGAACCGGTCGGGCCCAGCGGCCTCCCTGGCGATCGATGCCGCACAACGGTTAATCGCCGCGACCCGGTCGCCGTACCCGACCCGCTTGAGCCAAATCCGGCTCGCGAGGAACGTGTTCGTCAACAAGACGTCGGACCCGGCGGCGACGTCGAGGTCGTGGATCGCCCGCACATCCTCGGGGTGTGTGAGGTTCCAGAGCGCCGTGCCGTCTTCCGGGTTCTTGAGGTCCAGACCCCGCGCGCCCAGGCGAGTGCCCATCGCGGCGTCCATCACAAGCGGACGCTCCGCCATGGCATCGAGGAACCGCTGACCCCGCCCGCTCATGAGCGCGGCCGGTTGCGATATTGGTTGCTCACACGCACCATGAACCGGTATTCCTCGTCGGTGAGCGCGGCGCGGCCTTCGCGGTGGATCTTGTCGAGGATCTGGTCCAACCGGCGTTCCTCGGCGGCCTCTTTTTCCTGCCTGCGCTGGCGACGGAGGTCGGAACGGCGGCGGCGCCACCGCTTCAGGGCGCTTTCGCGGTAGGGGCGAACCTTGGCGGCGTTGGCTTCGAGGCTCGTGTAGCCTTCGGAGAAGTCGTACCCGAACACGCCGTCTTCGTAGAAGCCGCCCTCGTCGAGAATCCTCGCCTCGATCCGGACGATGTATTCGATCACGACGGCGATGATGATCAGCCAGGCCCCGTCCATCTTCGGGCTCAGGAGCACGCGTACCAAGCCGACGATGAAGAGGATCAACGCACAGCCTCGCGAGAGGACCGGCGGCAGAAGGTTGTCCTTGGCGGGCGTGACCGAGGCGTGGGCGAGGTAGGAGCGTACGATCCGGCCGCCATCGAAGGGGAGGGCCGGAATCAGGTTGGCGAGGAAAATCACCGAATTCAAATAGCCGAACCAGCCGATCCACCAGGCCGGGGTATTAAAGACGGCGAGCTTGGCCCCCGCGAGCATCGGCGCTCCGGAGCCTTCCACGTTCCCGAACGGGTTGAGGATCATTCTCGCGTGCAGGAACGCGAGGACGATCGAGCAGATCAGGACCATGAGGAGGTTCGCCGCGGGTCCACCGACGGCCACCAGGTAGTGGTCGCCCGGACGAGTCCCCGGGGTCGGGCCGATGAGGTTTCCCAGAGGCCAGAGGTGGACGTCTTCGCTGTCGGAGTCGGTCCACCACGTCATGAACGCATGGCCGAACTCGTGAACGGCGAGCGCCACGAGCAGCAGGACGAGCCAGCAGGCGGTCTGCGGGAGCTTGTTCTCCGGTCCGAACGCGGCATTCAGCAGCGACGTCAGGATGAACGCGAGAAGCAGGAAGTGCGCCCGGACCTGGACCCCGCCCCAGCGACCGAGGTTCACGGGCGACCACGTCAGGGGATCTGTCATGATGGTGGCCCAGCGCGGCGGTTTTCGTGACGACGGAACGGGTCGGGTGCGACGCGAATCATCTCCTCTTCTTATGTAGAGTGTACCGGCAGTCAAGGGCCGCGCCAACGACGGGTCTGAGTCCCGACGGTCGGGCCGACCCGACGCGCTATCATCTGGCCCCTGCGGCGGGGCTCTGCTAGACTCCTTTGCGTTACCTGAACGTCTTGAGGGGTCTTGTCCCATGTCTTCGCCCGACGCGGAGATCCGCGTTCCCGTCCGCCTCGGCCCGCGCTCTTACGACGTCGTCGTCGTGAGCGGCCGGACCGCCGAGTTCGGCCTTTTCGCCCGCGCGGCGCTCGACGCGACCTGGGCCGGGAAGAATTGCCGCCGCGCGTTAATCGTGACGGACAAAAACGTGGCGGCGATGGCCCGGCCCCATGCCGATGCCCTCGATGCGATCGGGATCGCGACGACAGTGGCAACCGTCCCCCCCGGCGAATGCTCCAAGACCCTCGACCGCGCCGGCGACCTCTATGACGAGCTGGTGAAGCTGCGGGCGGACCGGCACACGGCGGTGGTCGCGGTCGGCGGCGGAGTGGTCGGCGACCTCGCGGGGTTCGTCGCGGCGACCTACGCCCGGGGGCTCCCTCTGCTGATGATCCCGACGACGTTGCTCGCCCAGGTGGACAGCTCCGTGGGGGGTAAGGTCGGGGTCAACCTTCCTCGCGCCAAGAACATCGTCGGGGCGTTTCACCAGCCGGTGGGAGTCTGGATCGATACCGAGACGCTCGACTCGCTTCCGCCGAGAGAAGTCCAATGTGGCCTCGCGGAGGTCGTGAAGTACGGAGTGATCCTCGACCAGCCGTTTTTCCAATGGCTCGAAACCCATGCGGACGCCGTGATCGCTCGCGAGCCCTGGTCGATTCGACGGGCGGTGTCGCAGTGTTGCCGGCTCAAGGCCCAGGTGGTGAGCCTCGACGAACGCGAGGAAACGGGCGTCCGCGCCGCCCTCAATTTCGGCCACACGATCGCCCACGCGATCGAGGCGGTTTCGGGTTACGGCGGGGCGTTTCAGCACGGAGAGGCCGTGGCCGTCGGGATGGTCGCCGAGGCGCGGCTCGCCGAACGCCTGGGCTGGATTTCCGGAGACGTGACCGACCGGCTGGCAACCCTCCTGACCAGGTTCGGCCTCCGCACCCGCGCCTCGGGGCTCGATCCCGACGCACTCATCGAGGCCATGAGCCGCGACAAGAAGAACCAGAAAGGCAAGACGCGGTTCGTCCTGCCGAGGGAGCTGGGCCGCGTCGAACTGACCGACCTTCCGGCGGAGGACGACGTCCGCGTGGTGCTGGCAAGACTTTAGAACCCATCCTTTGATTCGTTGGATGGGTTGCCTTTCACTGACGCACCAAACGACGACAACGTTCCGTCCCGAAAAGGACTCTCGCTTGACCCACCGCGGATCGACCCAGACCGGGTCCGATGACGACCTTCTGGCCATGCTCCGGCTGACCCTGGTTTCCGGCGTCGGTCCGCTCACGAGCCGAACGCTGCTGGAGCGCTTCGGCTCGGCGAGCCGCGTCCTGAATGCCTCGATCTCGTCGCTCCGGGACGTTCAAGGGGTCGGGCCGAAGCTCGCCGAGAAGATCGCCCGTGCCCGCGTTGAGGTCGACGCCGAATCGGAGTTGAAGCTCTGTCGCGACTCCGGGGTTTTGCTCGTCGATCAAGACCATGAGGCCTATCCGCCGCCGCTGGGAGACATCCCCGACCCTCCCCGGTTGCTCTACCTGCGGGGGACCTATCAGTCCTCCGACCAGCTCGCCATCGCCCTGGTCGGCTCTCGAAAATGCACGCCCTACGGGCTTCGCGTCGCCGAGAGATTGGCGAGTTCCTTGGCACGCGTGGGGATCACGGTCGTTTCGGGTCTGGCGCGAGGGATCGATGCCGCGGCGCACCGCGCGGCGATCCGCGCGGGGGGGCGGACGCTCGCCGTTCTCGCCAACGGACTGGCCGACGTCTATCCACCCGAACATTCGGACCTGGCGCGCGACGTCTCGGAAGCGGGCGCGGTGATCAGTGAGATGCCAATGCGGCAAGGACCGCTCGCGGGGCTCTTTCCGCAGCGAAACCGGATCATCTCCGGGCTCTGTCTGGGAGTCGTCGTGATCGAGGCCACACCCCGGAGCGGTTCACTATCCACGGCGCACCACGCGATGGAGCAGAATCGCGAGGTCTTCGCCGTCCCCGGCCCCGTCGACAGCCTTTCCAGTCAGGGGTGTCACCGCCTGATCCGCGACGGCGCGCGGCTGGTCGAAAACGTGGACGACATCCTCGAAGAGCTCGGCCCGCTCGTCCGCGAGGTCAAGGCGGCCGGGGAATCGCCATCAGTCAGGCATCCCGCCGAACTCACGCTTTCCGATCTGGAGCGGTCGATCCTCGCGCGCCTGGACGATAGCCCCAAGCCCGTCGATGCCCTGATCGTCGCGACCGGGATGACGGCCTCCCAGGTCCTGGCGACGCTCAGCGTCCTGGAGATGCGGAGGCTCGTCAAACGACTCCCCGGTCACCAGTTCGTTCGGGCGTGAACCGATGGCGGAGGGCGTGTGGTCGATTTCCGCTCCGTCATCCGCCACCCGCCGTCCGAAATTCAACGCTTTCAAAACCGACCCCGCATCCGCCACGCCGCAAGGCAGGAAAGACTGAGCGTCGTCAGCATCACGACGGACGGCTCCGGAATGGCGGCCACAAGCAAGTACGCCCGGTCCTGTCCCTGGAACTTACCGGTCCCGGTGATGTTCCCCAGCGCGTTGATTCCGGAAGCCGAATTCAAGACCCATCCGGAGCTTGGGTCGATCAGGCTATTCAGGTTGACCATCGAGTTGGGTTTGGACGGGTCGAAATCGATGAACGCGTTCGAGAGCCCCGTGCTGCTTGATGACGATGTGCCGATGATCACGTCACGATTGTTGATCCCGAGTGCGACGCTCGAATCCGTTCCGCTCAAAACTCCCAGGTCCACGAACCCGCCCGAGGCCGTTGTGAAGAAAGCGTGAGAGCCCCCCGAACGCCCGGCAATCCCCATGGATCCCACGATGTGGCCGAGGTCGTTGATCGCGTTCCCGCTGCTCGAACCGGTCCCGCCGAGGTCAACCAGCGCGTCACCTCGGCTGATGAACGCGTGCGTGAATCCCGGCGTCGCGGTGTCGGACGTCCCGACAATCACCCCCGACGCGTTCACGCCGTTGGCACGGCTGTCATGACCCCCGAGCGTTCCCATCACGCTCATCGTTCCCGGCGTGTCGCTGAAGAAACCGCGAGTCGTCATCCTGTCTGCCGTCTGGACGAAGCCCACGATCCTTCCGGCGTCGTTGGCGGCATGGGCCGTGCTGTTCGGAAAGACCAGGTTCAGGCTCGGGTCGTGGATGTCGACGATGGTTCCGGGCGCCGTCGAAAGAAAGGCGTGTGTCCCGTAGATATTAGACTTCGAACTGATTTTGATCTCGCCGCCGCCGACGACCACCCCCCCGGGGCTGATCCCCATCGCGGCGCTCGTTCGTCCGCTCGGCAGGATCCCCAACTCCACCAGTCGTCCACTCGAATTCGTCGACGCGGCGATGGTGGACGTCGTCACGCTCAGCCCGTACCCGGCGACCCGGTTCTGACTGCTGACCGCAACCCCGGCGCTCGTCCCGCCGGGAGTCAGAACTCCGAGGTCCACGACCCGGTACGCGATGTCAAAAGCGCGACAGGGCGTGGCGACCACGCCCGCTAAAAGCATCGCCGGCCAAGTGACGGCCAAGATTCGCTTCAACACGCGATTCACCGTGTGCGATCTCCTGAACCTTGAGGAAGTCGACGCCCTCGTCAACAGCATGACAATCATAAATTCCGCTGCATGACTGCATTGATAAAGATTGTAAAGCCATCCAAGCCCCATCTTCAAGCACGATCTTAGGAGAATCGCGAACAAAACACATCGGCGACGTGCATGCGTGCATGCAATTGTTGGGTACAAGACGGCACCGACTGTACTTGAGAGTCGGCGCGAGACGAAGCGTGGGGATTTAGGCGGGAGTTCGGTTTGAAGCCGGGGTGAGCCGCGAGTCAAGCCAGTCAGCGATATCGGTGAAGACTTTCTCCCGGCCGATTTCGTTGAGGGGTTCGTGCAGCATCGGGGGGAAGAGCAGGAGGGTCTTGTCGGTCGAACCGAGACGGTCAAACACTTCGCGGGAGGTCTGCGGGTCGATGACCGGGTCGGAGCCCCCCAGAATCATCAGCAGCGGCGCGACGACCTTCTCGGCGTTCAGGGAGACCTGGCGCGACCCTTCGCCCATCCCGAAAAAGAGTGGAGCGCTCATCCTGCCGTGCATCAAGGGGTCGTCCCGACGCCATTGCTGAAGGACCGGGTCCCGGGTCAGATTTTCGGGAACGATCGGCGAGGGCAACGTGAACCAGGGGGCGATCCGCAGGAGGATCTTGCCGAGTTGAACCTGGGCCTTGGGGACGGGAAACGCCAGCGCCAGGGCAGGGTTGGAGACGATCACCCCGGCAAGCCTGCCGGCGGCCTTGGCGTTGAGCATCGTGTAAAGAACGACCAGACCGCCGTTGGATTGGCCCAGGAGGTAAATCGGCAACCCGGGCCGCTCGCGCTCCACCCAGGACACCGTCGACATGACGTCATCGACGAGATCG
Organism: Isosphaeraceae bacterium; assembly: GCA_043738665.1. Classification (GTDB taxonomy): domain Bacteria; phylum Planctomycetota; class Planctomycetia; order Isosphaerales; family Isosphaeraceae; genus JAYUFP01. The sequence goes on along the minus strand of JAYUFP010000262.1, from coordinate 1,337 downwards.
TCGTACACTTTGACCACGCCCCGGCGTCCTGGACTGAGACCGTGCCCGCGCAGGTCGGGGGCCACGAAGTCGACCCCGGCGACCGGGCTTACGGCGCGTGCCACATGGTCGTAACAGTCCCCGTGCTCGCCGAACCCATGGACGACCACGACCACGCCGCGGGGGTCGTTAACCGCCCAGTGTCGGCCGTGAAGGGACAATCCGTTCGTCCCGGGGATCGTCAGAACCCGAGACGTGACCGCTTGGGCGTTCGACATTCAAAACGTCTCCCGGTCGGAAGCGACGGGGGGGCGTCCTCGTCCCCCCTTCGCTCCATTCTATCCGGCCGGGCAAAAAGCGTCGGCGACGGTTTCAGATCTTCGTCACGGCCTCACGCGCGGCAGTGAGGCATTCGGCGATCTCGGACACCGGGTTTTCAGGGCTTTCTTCGTATTCGATCGCCAGGCAGTACGAATACTTGAGCTTCGCCAGGGCCTTGAGGAGGTCGACGGTACGGAGGTCGCCTTTGCCGAGGACGGTGAAGGTTTTCGCATCCTTCACGTCCTTGAGGTGAACCCCGTAAACGCGCTCGCCGAAGGTTTCGACGGCGTGAACGGGGTCTTCCTTGGAGCGGAGGAAGTGCCCGGTATCGACGCAGCAGCCGATCTTCTTGTGGTGGTCCTTGATCGCCGCCGAGATCTTGTCGACCGTGTTGTAGAGCTTGTCTTCGGGGCCGTGGTTGTGGATGCCGATCGCCACATCGTACTCCTCGACGAGCTTGTCGAGGCTATCGAAGCTGTCGGGCGCCGGGTTGGCCGAGAGGTAGCCAAGACCCATCGATTTGGCGAACTCGAAGACCTTGCGGTTGGCCTCATGATTTTTCGTGAACCCGATCACTCCGTAGCCGATCACGCTCACGCCGAAGCTCGCGGCCTTTTCCTTGAATTCGGCGGCCCGTTTGGGGTCGACCGGAATGTGTGCGGTGTACGACTCCCAGTAGGCCAGGCCGAGGTCCTTGGTCGCCTGAAGCGCCTTGTCCAGGTCGGGCTTGCCGCCCGCGGTCAGGCCGCGAAGCGAATAGCTCTGGATGCCCATCTTGAACGGGCCATAGGGGGACGTGACCACCGGTGCGGCGGCGGAGAAACGGCCCAGGGCGATCGTTCCGGCTGCGGCGAGGCCGGCGGCCAGAGCTTCGCGACGAGTCAAACGCTGAGTATTGTCGAAAATCGTCATCGGCGAGCGTCCTCCGGGTCGAATCGGCTCAACCGGACGGCTTGCCCGGTCGATTCGACCCGAGGCTATCCGAACCCGATAGGGCGTGCCAGTCCCTGGACGGTGGTGCGCCAACGGATTCCGGC
>JAYUFP010000261.1:0-6624 GCA_043738665.1 Isosphaeraceae bacterium | reverse complement strand
AGCACATCGCCTGAGGTCGGGTCGTCGGAATTCGATGACGTCGATGTGTTGATGGGAGGCGATGGCCCTCCGCGTGGAAAATGCGCGCCGAGGGGCGGAAAAGGTGTCAGGTCCCTCTGAGAGGCTATCAGGCATCTTTTTCTGTGTTGGGCAAATGACGAATGACGAATGACCAATGACGAATGACCAATGCGAAGGGAAAAGCGGGAATGTCCGCGAAATCGCTCGCTCGCCAGTCCGTCCGATCCGCCTTAAATCATTGGTCATCGGTCATCGGTCATCGGTCATCGGTCATCGGTCATTTAAGTTTCCGGACAGCCTCTGATTCGCCGGTGCGTGAGCCTGACCGCGCGAAGGATCGAATCCTCCGGACCTGCCTCCGTTCAGATTCAGCTCATGACCGACTTAATCACATTGCCATGCACATTCGTCAATCGACGCCGGATTCCGTTGTGATAATAAGTAAGCCGCTCGTGGTCGATGCCGAGAAGGCGCAAAACGGTCGCGTGAAAATCGGGCCATGTGACGATATTATCGACGGCCTTCCACCCGATCTCGTCCGTGGCCCCGTGGCGACTTCCGGGCTTGAGTCCGGCCCCGGCGAGCCACGCGGTGAAGCCGTACTGGTTGTGGTCTCGGCCTTTCCCGACGGCGTCGGCGGCAGCCTGGGAGAAGGGGGTTCGGCCGAACTCGGTGGTGAAGATGACGAGCGTGTCGTCGAGCATCCCTCGGCGTCGGAGGTCTTTCAAGAGGGCGGCGACGGGTCGGTCGACGCGAAGGGCTTCCTGGCCGTGGTTTTGTTTCATGTCTTCATGTCCGTCCCAGTTGCGGCGGGGGCTTCCGAAAGTCCCTCCGGCGTAGAGCTGGACGAACCGTACCCCGCGTTCCAGCAGGCGGCGGGCGATCAGGCAGGCGCTTCCGAAGTCGGAGGTTTCGGGCCGGTCGAGGCCGTAGAGGGATCGCGTCTCGGCGGGCTCGCCCGTCAGGCCGGTCACTTCGGGGACGGCGATCTGCATCCGCGCGGCGAGCTCGTACCCGCGGATTCGGGCGGAGAGGACGTCCTCGCCTTGGTGGGATTCGAGGTGACGGCGGTTCATCGCGGCCGAGAGTTCCCTCGCGGCGCGGTCGGCATCGGGGGGTACGGGCCGGGCGGGGAACAGGTCATCGATCGGCGCCCCTTTGGAACGAATTACCACGCCTTGATGTCTTGCGGGGAGGAACCCGTTGGTCCAGTTGATCGGCCCGCCGCAGGGGAATTCGCGGGCGTCGGGGATGACGACGAACGAGGGCAGGTTGTCGGCCTCGGAACCGAGCCCGTAGCTCAACCAGGCTCCAAGCGAAGGGAAACCGTTGAGCCGGAACCCGCTGTTTTCCTGGAAAGTGGCGGGCGTGTGGTTCGATGTGTCGGCGACCATCGAATTGATCACGGTCAACTCGTCGGCGACCTCGGCCAGGTTCGGGAAGAGTTCGGAAACCCATAAGCCGCTCTTGCCGCGTTGCTTGAACTCCCAGTCGGGACGCTTGAGTCGGCCGATCTGGCCGAAGAAGACGTCGGGCTTCTCGGCGGACTGTAAAGATTGCCCGTGTGCCTTGATCAGGCCGGGCTTGTAGTCGAACGAATCGACATGACTGAGCGCGCCGACCAGACAGATGTGGATCGCCCGCTTCGCCCGGGGCGGAAAGTGGGGGCAAGTCGGGTCGCTCTCGCCGGGGACCGCGGCCTGAAGAATCCCGTCCCGGAAGAGGAGTCCCGCCGCGGCGGCGCTGAAGAGTCCGTTACCGACCCAGGAGAGGAAGTCGCGGCGGGGGATCATGGCTCAGGCTCCCGGCGTCTGTCAGAGATCAATCGACGTAGAGGAACTCGTTGCTGTTGAAGACCGCACGCGCCAGGGCCGCGGCCCCGTGCTTCTTGATGACCGCGGACGCGGCCTCTCGTTCGGCGTCGTCGGGGGAACGACCGAAGGCCAGTCGGTAGGCACGATCGGCTTGCAAGGCCGGGTCGTCTCCGACCTCGCGAAGGAGCCGCTCGGCAAAGCGGTCCGCGAGGCGGAGCGTCAAGCCGTTGTTGAGCATCGCGAGGGCCTGGAGCGGCGTCGTGGTCGCCGTCCGTTTCGGGGCGACGGTGGACGGGTCGGGGCAGTCGAAGGCGTCAAGGAACCCGCTCCGACCTCCCCGCGCCCAGGTTCGGTAGAGGGTTCGCCGATCGGTCTCGGTGCCTTTCGGCTCGATGAACACATAGAGATTGGCCGCCGTGCCGGGTGCCCTTTCGATGTTGAATTCACGGAACCCCGGACCGCCGCGAGTGGGGTTCAGCGCACCTGAGACCGCGAGCATCGCGTCGCGGACCATCTCCGCCTCGAGCCTCACCGGGGCCTTACGCCAGAGGAGTCGGTCGGAGGCGTCCGCTCTTGCCGCCTCGCGGTCGATGTGCGAGGCTTGTCGGTATATCGTCGATGTGACGATCCGTCGATGCAAGGCCTTGAGGTTCCAATTGCCGGAGACGAACTCGGAGGCGAGCCAGTCGAGGAGTTCGGGGTGAGACGGCCGGCCGCCGTTGAAGCCGAAGTCGCTCGGCGTCTCGACCAATCCCGCGCCGAAATGGGCCTGCCAGAGGCGGTTGACGAGGACGCGTGCCGTCAGCGGATTCCCGGGGTCGGTAAGCCAGGCTGACAGACGCACCCGGCGCTCGCCTTCGGGGGCGTCCGAAGGAATGCCGAAATCCGAAGGGAGGCCGCTCAGAGCCGAAACTCCGCCGGGCGCGACGACATCACCGGGGTTCGCCGTGTTTCCACGGATCAAGACATGAGTGGGTTCCGGAGGACGCGGCGAGACCGCATAGCATTGACGACCCCGCGCGCCCTGGCCACGTTTCTCGGCCGCGATTTCCGCGAGGAGACGCGAACGCGCGGCCCGCTGATCGGTCGAAAGTTCGGCCGTCAGAGCGGACTCGCTGATGCTTCCGCCGCTCGCCGCCGAATCCGCGACTTCCTTGGCAGACAGGGCACGGTCGTATAGTCCGGCCCTCACGACAACGCCCGCGAGCATCCGGTTCCCGATCGGGACCATTCCGTGTCTCATCCCGAAAACGACCCGCGCCTGGCCCGCTCGAAAGATGGGTGGTGGGGCCGTTTGATAGGGAGTACCGAACGGCAGGCCTTGCCGGTAAGCCGTCACCGTGCCGTCCGCGGAGTACACGATCGCGACGTGAACGGGGCGCTTGGCGGCATCAGTCTCTTCGGACGTGTTGAAGCTTTTATAGCGGGCGAATCCCTCGCTCCCGGCCATCCATCGGCCGGGTTCGCGCTCGCCGAAAACGATGGAATCAAAGGCGGAATCGTCGGTGTTGATGAGGCCGATGACGCCGCCGCCGCGTTGGTTGAGGTTGTCGAGCCTTACCCAGGCTTCGAGCGTCTTGGCGCCGACGTCTTTGGAAAGCAAGGGTGTCAGGGCAAATCCGGTCTTGCCGTCGAAGCGAAGCCCTTCGGTCACACGGCGGGCGTCGCCCTGCGTCTTGGCGTGAAAGCTGCCGAGGCGGTCGTCGGTGTCGCGGTCAAAGTCCCAGCGTGCGAACGGGACTGGCCCCGGACTCCTGCAAGGTTCCGATGAGAGTAATGCCCGCACCGGTGCCTCGATCGCATCAACCTTCGCATAGAGATCGGCGATTCGACGTCGTGAGGCTCGTGTCGCGGGGTCGATGTCGGAGAGGTCGCGCTCGCCGTGTCGGACTCCCGCCAGCGCGGAGGAGAGGCGGTAATACTCGGTCTGACGGATCGGGTCAAACTTGTGGTCATGGCAGCGGGCGCAGTGGACCGTGAGGCCGAGAAAGGTCTGGCCGACCGTGCTGATCACGTCTTCAAGTTCGTCCTCGCGGACGACCTTACGCATCGCGAGGCTCTGCTGGCTCTGGCCGGGGGAGTCGAACGCCCCGGCGACGAGGAAGCCGGTCGCCTCGACGGCTTCGGGGTCATCGGGCCGGAGCACGTCCCCTGCCAGTTGGAGGCGTGTGAATTCATCGAAGGGTAGGTTCTTGTTCAGGGCGTTGACGACCCAGTCGCGATAGGGCCAGGCGGCGGGACGGAACTCGTCGAACTCGAATCCATTGCTCTCCGCGAACCGGGCGAGGTCGAGCCAGAGGCGTGCCCAGCGGACGCCGTAGTCGGGTGACGCCAGGAACTCATCGACCAAGCGTTCATAAGCGTCGGCCCTGGCGTCGTTCACGAACGCCTCGACCCGTTCGGGAGCCGGCGGCAGGCCGAGCAGGTCGAACGAGAGCCGACGAATCAACGTCCGACGGCCCACGGGGGGCGAGGATTTGAGGCCGCTCGCCGACAGGCGTTCAAGGATGAAGGCGTCGATCGGGTGAGGAACAGGCCCCGATTTCGGTGTCGGAACCTTGGGCCGAACCACCGGCTGGAACGCCCACCAGTCGCGACCCGCGCGGCGGTCGGTGGTTACGGCGTACGCATCGATCGGGTCGGTACCCCAGTCGGCTCCGGAGGCGATCCAGGCTTTCAAAACGGCCTTTTCCGCGGCAGGGAGTGGTTTCTTGGGAGGCATCTCGTCGTCGGCGACGTGTCCCCAGAGCAGGCTCCCATCCGGATTCCCTGGCGCCACGGCCGCGCCGGACTTACCGCCTTTGAGCGTGGTCGCCTTCCGTGAGAGGTCGAGCTTGCCTTTCGGGTCCGAGCCGGCATGGCAGTCGAGGCATCGCCTGGCGAGTATCGGCGCGACGTTGCGGTCGAAGGCGTTGGCGGCCGGTTCACCCGCGGACGCGACGACAGGGGGTGACACGGCCATGCCGATCAGAATCGTCGCAGTAATCCATAAGCGAGACAAAGGTCTCGATCTCATCACGACTCCTCCTGCGGAGAGCGGCGGGGATGCTTTGAGTATCGCCGATCCGGAGGCGTCTCTCCAGAGGCTTCCGGTCCTGCACGTCTCGCGCGAGCTGCCAGGGGGTTGCGTCGGCCCCCGGGTTGTCCGATGCTAGGCTTCATCGGTGCGTGACCTCGTCGTGCAGCCTCGGAATTGCGAATCGATCCGGAGTCTTGATGATGAACTCGGACACGACATCTTCCTCGGTCGAAATGCAAACGAAACAGCCGACTCGCCGGGCCTTCGGTCGTGCTCTGGCCGGAGCCGCGATCGGGACTTTCGCGGCACCTGCCGTGGTCCGCGGCCGGGGTCTGAACGAGAAGCTGAACATCGCGGTCATCGGCTCAGGGGGGCGCGGCGGGTCGAACCTTCAGGAGGTGTCGAGCGAGAACATCGTCGTCCTTTGCGACGTCTTCGAGGCGGCCGTCCTCCGCGCCGCCAGGAACCACCCGAAGGCACGTCAGATCACCGACTTCCGGAAGGTGTACGACCACGCCAACGAGTTCGACGCCGTGGTCGTCAGCACGACCGAGCACACCCATGCTTTCGCCACACTGCCCGCCCTCCAGCTCGGCAAGCATGTTTATTGCGAAAAGCCGCTTACCCATAGTGTCTGGGAGGCCCGCGTGATCCGCGAGGCTGCCGCGAAGACGAAGGCGGCCACGCAAATGGGGACTCAGATCCACGCCTCGGACAACTACCGGCGCGTCGTCGAACTGGTTCAGTCGGGTGCGATCGGACCGGTGACCGAGGCCCACGTCTGGGTGGGCCGAGCGTGGGGGCGGCAGTCGGACGAGGATGCCAAGAAGAACCACGACATCGTCTCGGTCCGCGAGCGTCCCGAGGGTGAATCGCCGATCCCGAAGGGGCTCGACTGGGACCTCTGGCTCGGCCCGGCTCCGGCACGTCCCTACAACGAAGTCTACTTCCCGGGACCGAAATGGTATCGCTGGTGGGATTTCGGCAACGGAACCATGAGCGACCTCGGGAGCCACTGGATCGACCTCGCGTTCTGGGCGCTTAAGCTCCAGACGCCGAAGACGATTGAGGCGTTTGGTCCTCCGCCGCATCCGGAACTCGCCCCGGCATCGATGCGCGCCGTCTATGAATACGGTCAACGAGGTGACATGCCGCCAGTGACAGTTTCCTGGTATCAAGGGGCCGAGAAGCCGGAACTTGTCCGCGACGGAACTGTTCCCAAGTGGGACAGCGGCGTTCTTTTCGTCGGTTCCAAGGGGATGATCCTCACGGATTACGGCAAGAATCTGCTTCTTCCCGAGGATAAGTTCAAGGACTTCGAACGTCCCAAGCCGACGATCCCCAAGTCGCTTGGACACCACGCGGAGTGGATTCACGCTTGTAAGACCGGTGCCCCGACCACCTGCAACTTCGGCTACGCCGGATTGCTGACGGAGGCGAATCACCTCGGCAACGTCGCTTACCGGACGGGTAAGAAACTGGAATGGGACGCCGAGAAGCTCACCGCCACCAACGCACCCGAAGCCCAGCGGTTCATCAAGCGAGAATATCGTAAGGGCTGGAACCTCGTATGAGTTCCTCGGCGAGTGTGGCGCTGAGTGTCATCGGAAGACCGGCGGTTGGCCGGTCGAGGCAAGTACGGACGACCAGAGTTCGCTCTCGAGTTCGACTTGCCTCCTTCCGTCGCAGGCCATTGCGATCGGCACATGAACAAACGCGTTGTTGATCGTGCTCACGAGCACGCCTGTCCTGCCCGACATGCCGGCATGG
>JAYUFP010000260.1:0-2108 GCA_043738665.1 Isosphaeraceae bacterium | reverse complement strand
GGCCGTCAATTCGCGCTGGTAGTAGTTGACGTACATTTGCATCTGCCCGAGATCCTGATGCGTCAGCTTGCCGACCTTGAGATCCACAAGGACGAAGGAACGGGTAAGCCGGTTGTAGAACACCAGGTCGATGTAGAAATGTTCGCCGTCGAGGGTGATCCGCTGCTGGCGTCCCATGTAGCCAAAGCCTTTGCCCAACTCGAGCAGGAACTGCTGGAGCTTGGCGATCAGAGCCTTCTCCAGGTCGGTCTCGAGAAACCGCATCCCGGCTCAGGGCCAGGCGCTCGAAGAGCAGCGAATTGACCTGACGCTCCAGCTCGCGGGTCGACCAGCGGGCGTTGACCGTCTCGGTCTCATAGAACGCCCGCGCGTCGGGGTTTTCGATGCGGACCAGGACGCGGTAATGGGTCCAGGACAATTCGTGACGCACTGCGTCACGAATTGGGTAGGTCAGGAAGAACGCCCGCATATTGCGGAGGTTGGACGGATCGAATCCTTTGCCGAACTCCGACTGGAGACGTACAGCGAGTCCTTGCAGGACTCGTTTGCCGTAGCTGGCTCTGACCTTCCCCACTTGCTCATCTTAGACGATGACGCGGCCGATTTCCCAGTGGGCCTCGACCATGGCCGTGTTGACCGCCTGCCAAGCTCGGTCCCTGGCCACGGTGAGGATCTCGCGGATTTGCCCGTAGAGGACATCAAGGTGTTGCTTAACGGCTTTCGGCTCCCCGGCCGGTACGCGGCGGACGGGCGTCTTGATCGGGGATTTTCGGGGTGGGTTTCGCTTTTTGGCCATGCGGATGGTATAGCATGGCCGTTGTCTTCAGGCCAGCGATTCGCCGTAATCGGCCTCTGAGTATCATTGGACCAGAAAACGAGAATAGGGCGAAAAAGCCCTGAACAATCGCGTTGCTTCGTCGCCATCGATTGCTATTATGATCATTCCACAACTAATATTACAAGAAGTGCAGCTTTCGGAGTACCCTCCGCGGAACCCGGGCGATCCGTGCCCCGGGGTAGCCCGTTGCCGAGCCCGTCGCATCGGCTTAGGCTCAACGAGAAGCGTTCGTATTCCGGCGAACGCCGCTAACATACAATCCTGCAAAGACAGGGACGATGCAAGAGCGAACTCTGGGAGAGATCATTCGCGAGGGGCGGCTGGCCAAGAAGCTCGGTCTGCGTGAGCTTGCCAGGGAGTTAGACATCACGCCGTTATACCTCAGCGATATCGAGAACGATCGGCGCGTTCCGTCAGAGGACGTCCTTCGCAAGCTCGCCGCCCGTCTCGACCTCGACGTGGATCATCTTTTGGCCATGGCAGGGCGGTTTGGCGACGCTGCCGAACGCTTTATGAAGCGAAACCCTTCGGTCGGCGTACTTTTCCGCCGCATCAGCGAAAACAACCTCAAAGCAGACGACATCCAGAGGCTCGTCGATGAGGTGGAAAAACTCGGGAAGGGCAAGCACAAAGACAAATGAGACGGTATCGGGCTAAAAACGGAAGCCAGTGCCTTTGGTACGGCGATGACGAGATCGAAGAGATCGCCTTTTCCGCCCTTCAGGCTGCCGGGTTGGTCCCGACGCCGGACTCACCCTCGGTGGACATCGAGACGTTCGTCGATGCTCACCTGGGCATTCGTTTCGAGCAATATGCCGAACTGGAACCGGAAGTCCTCGGCGTCACCGAGTTCATCGCCGGCGAGCGGCCCCGAATTCGGATCAATCAAGACTTGACGGGCTCGGCGCTTGATGAGGGTGAGACACTGTTGGGAATCCTCCGGAGGTGGCGCGCGACGCTTGCCCACGAGGCGTCGCACGTACTGTTGCATCGCTCGTTGTTCGTCGAGAACCAGAATCAGGGTTCCCTCTTCGCGGAAGACGTGGAAAGCATGTCTGTGCCTCCACGCCTTTTTCGCAGTCTCAAACGTGACGTCTCCTTCGTCAATCGCGGAAGTGATTGGCGTGAGATCCAAGCCAACAAGGGGATGGCGGCCCTGCTCATGCCCAAGTTCAGTACTTCCCGAATTAATCGATTGTAGGGGGTGTCAGGGGTGGCAAACTCAAGTTCCTTTCCGAAAATGACTTGTGGTGACCCAGTCATTCACGGA
>JAYUFP010000259.1:0-2109 GCA_043738665.1 Isosphaeraceae bacterium | reverse complement strand
GTCCCTGGGTCTCGGTCGTGGGCACGCGCTGAACCCGGTGGCCGCCGCTCTCGAATTGAAGGTGACGGAACGCCCCCTCGCCTTTGATTCCGAACGAGACCTCGCGCAAACCGCCCAGTTCGGTCGGCATCATTTCGAGGACTTCGAACTTCCAACGCATGATGTCGGAGTAGCGCTGATACATCTCCATGAGGTCGCGGACGAAAAGCGCGGCCTCGTCTCCGCCGGTCCCCGCGCGGATCTCGAAGATCATCGCGGCGTGGTCGGCACCTGCCTGACGGTCGTAAATGAGGTCACGGAGGGCGTCTCCGACTTCCCTTTGCTGATCCTTGAGGGATTCGAGCTCGGCCTCGGCGTAGGTCCGCATCTCGGCATCGATCTCGGCATCGACGAGTTTCCGCGCTTCGGCGATCTGGTTACCCAGATCGAGGTAACGCCCGTAAGGGAGCGCCACCTTGGCGAGCATGCCGCGTTCCTTGGCAAGGGCCGCCAGCTTGGCGCCGTCGGAGATTGTCTCGGCGGCTTGAAGTGCCGCTTCGACTTGAAGAAACCGCTGGTAGTCGGCCTGGAGCTTTTCGAACACGTTCCGTCGAATCCGCCCGTGAGTGCAAGGAAGTCGAAATCTTCGCACTGGAAAACGACCGACGGCCCGGAAGGCTCACGCGTCATTCGACGCACATGCCTCGGGCCGCCATTCGGAGTTCAACGCGATCGACTAGGCCTTGACCTCGGCAGGTTTCTTGCCCTTGCCGTAGGTTCCGGAGAACTTCTTGTTGAACTTATCGACACGGCCCGCGGCGTCCACGAACTTCACCGAGCCGGTGTAGAACGGGTGACACTTGGAGCAGACTTCGACCGCGATCTTGGGCTTGGTGCTACGGGTCTGGAACGTCGTTCCGCAACCGCAGGTGACCGTACTGTCCTGGTACTTCGGGTGAATGCCGTCTTTCATAGGTCTCTCAAGGACGTTCGCCGTCCCCCAAAAGCCGAGGGACGATTCCGAGAATCGTGCGTGAAGCCGATAACGGCACGACCATGATTCTAACGGGCTTCGGCGGGGAAATCCATGGGTGCCGGGAACAAAGATCCACCCGACCTTCGAGTGCGGCGGCTTGCCGACCCTTTAAACCGGCTTCGCCGTCCCTCTCGGTCGAGCGCGATCAACCGCCGCCGCCGGGTTCTTCGTCACCCCCCGAAAGCGGGAGCAAGCTCCCGCAGTCTAAAGGGGTCTTTTCACTTCCCGAGTCGTTTCTCGATTTCCTGCTCGACCTGCTCGTATGTGAACTGGTTGTTGGGGTCGTCCATGGTGAACCGCTTGACTTCCTTGCCGTCGGGGCCGAACAGGAAGACGGCCGGGATCGCGCTGATGTTCAGTTTGTCGTAGCCGACTCCGAATTCCTCGTCGAGCAAGACGTTCAGGAACGTCGCCTTCTTCTTGTTGAGGAAATCCTTGACGGCCTCGCAATCTTTGGTGTTCGACACGTCGTCCAGGGAAAGCGAAATGACCTGCAATCCCTTCGGTCCGTACTTAGTGTTGATCTCGACGAGGTGCGGGAAATTCTCCTTGCACGGGCCGCAATTACTGGCCCAGGCGTCCACCAGGGTGTACTTGAAGTTGTTCTTCTCGGCGTCGGCGAGCGTTGACTGGAAGGCGCTGTATTTGAGCGTGACGAGTTTGACCGCGGTGGAAGCCGAATCGTCGGCCCTCGGGACGGCGGCGGTGCAGACGAATGCCACGATCGCGAATGCAATCAGGGAGCGATTGAGAAAACGAGTGGTCACGGGAGTCAGCCCTCCGTCACGGTTCGTAGGAGTTCAGTCACAAACGTACGGACACGCGTCAAGACATCGCCTGCGAAGCCCGGGAATGAAGTCGACCGCCGCCGACGGAACGGGTCGGTGGCGGTCGCGTTATTGAGGACCGATTTCCGGCCGGTACGCCCGGTAACGGTCAAGTCGCGGACTGGGTCACTTCTTGTAGCCGACGCCGCAGCCGATGGCCCTGGTTTCGGAAACTTCGACGTCCTTGCCGGAGAGGAGGGCATCGACGGCGTTACGGACGTAGCTCTTCTTGACGGCGTCTTCCTTCATCGGGCTGTCGTCCATCGC
>JAYUFP010000258.1:0-2111 GCA_043738665.1 Isosphaeraceae bacterium | reverse complement strand
TTAACCCATCTTTCCTACCCTTTGTAATGACCCGTAAAATCCGTCCAAATTACCACGAAATTGAGATTCCCCGCTCAAGAACGGGCCACCGTCCCGCGGGGACCGACGGCTTCGTTTTCGGTCGCCGGTCGGTTCGTCCAAGTGATTTTTGGGAAACTGTTTACGTCGTGCGAAATGAATCGCGGACCCTTCGGGGAACGACGCGCCGCGCGGTCGATCGGGTTGACGTCCGTCGATTCGAGCCGTTAGGTTTATCGTATCCCCGATAACCCGGAATGTCCGCTTCCGGGTCGGCAAGACCTCTCTCCGACAGGCGACCCCTTCAATGGCAGAGAAAACCCCGCGCCGATTGATGCTCGAACGAAGCCTTGCGGAAGACCCGTCGGACACGTTCCTCCGCTACGGACTGGCGATGCAGTGTCTCCGTGACGGAGACGTCGGCGAGGGTCGAGAACGGCTGATCGCCTTGATTTCCGACAATCCCGACGATCAAGTCGCGGCCTATCAGCAGCTCGGGCAGTCGTACATCGATGGCGACGAGCCCGGTCCCGCGACCGAGACGCTCCGGGTCGGTATAACCAAGGCCCGCGTCCGAGGAGATTTCCACGCGGCGGCCGAGATGGAAGGGCTGCTCGGGATGATCGGGTGAAACAGGATCGGTCGATCGAATACGAAACAGCCCTGGCTTGACGACGCCCCCTACTGGACACGGCACGTTACGGCCTTTTAAGGTGGTAAGGAATGCGGAAGCTGGGCAACGGAGTTCGCGGGTCGTGGGTCACAACGATCCACGCTTTCCCCGGCTCCGCCGCACGATCGGGTCGAGGAGACAGGGCTGATGTCGTCGCGTCGGTTGTTGTTGGTCGAAGACAGTTCCACGATGCGTCGGATGATCTCAACCCTCCTCGCCGATGAGGGTTACGAGGTCAAGACGGCCATCGACGGCAACGACGGTCTTGTCAAGGCGAGAGAGGAGCCGCGGCCCGAACTCATCCTGAGCGACTACGAAATGCCGGAACTCGACGGCGCGGGGCTCTGTCGGGCGTTGAAGGCGGATAAGGAACTGTGCTTAATTCCCGTCCTCCTGCTCACCACGCTGGGGGAGACCAAGAACAAGGTGGCAGGCCTCGACGCGGGGGCCGACGACTACATCCAGAAGCCCAAGAGTCCCGACGACATTCAGGAACTCTTCGCCAGGATCAGGGCCGCGTTTCGCCTGGCCGACGTCCGTAACGACCTCGCCGAACAGAACCGGTTGCACGTCGCCGCCCAGAAGAAGCTGAACTTCGAACTCGACCTCGCCCGCAAGGTTCAGTTCGCCCTGATGCCGCGACCTCCGAAGCCCCGAGGCGTACTTCGGGTCGCGGTCCGTTACACTCCGGCCAACCAGCTTGGAGGCGACGTTTACGACTTCTACAGGCTCGAAAACGACCGCCTGGGAATTCTCGTGGCCGACGTTTCGGGGCATGGGGTGAATTCGGCGATGCTCTCGGGGATGGTCAAGGCGCTCGCCGCTCCCTTGTCGCTTGCCGTTCTGGAGCCCGGAGAATTGCTCGCGGGCTTGGACGTCGCCTGTGAGCAGTTTTTCCCGGAAGGATATTTCTGCACCGGGTTCTATCTGATCGCCGACGAGCAAACGGGTCTGATCCGTTATGCGGGGGTCGGCCATCCACCGGCGATCGTCATCGGCCCCAACGGACCCCGGCTCTTGCAATCCAATCCCGGGATGCTCGGGATCGGGATGGTGGATGGGACCGCGGGCGACCACGATCGGCTCGCCCCGGGGGAGTCTTTGATCATCTACACCGACGGCCTTCCCGACGCGATGGACCCTTCTGATGTTTTGTTTGGCGAGCAACGTCTGACGACCGTCCTCCAATCCCACCACGGGATGCAGCCCGATCAGATCCTCGACCTCGTCGACAAGGCGGTGTTCGAGCACACCGCACCCGGCCGACCGTCCGACGACGTCAACATCATTGTCTTGCAATACCCGGCGAAGTGACGGAAGCTCGTCGAGGCCCTTCCGGTGATCCGGGCGGCTGGGTGATCTGAACCGAAAATATTCGATTGCCGATGTCCAATGGCCGACGAAACCAACTCAATCGTCC
>JAYUFP010000257.1:0-2111 GCA_043738665.1 Isosphaeraceae bacterium | reverse complement strand
TCGCCTACGGCATAGCCGTGCGGGAGTGGGACACGCCGATCGGCGGCGCGTTGATGAGAGACGCCGACGACCCCACGAAAGTTGACGACGTCGAGACCGACCTCCCGACCTATTTCAATCCACGGGGACAGCCGAACGCGACGCCGACCGCGGCTGACGCCAAGAACAAGAATAACGAGACCTACGCGACATTCCTGGACCCGCGGGTCATCCGTAGCCCGGACCTCCGCCGCCAGTGGACATTGCCGATGGCCGTGCGTCACCTCTGTTTCCGGTACAACCCGGACGAGGATTACGCCGCGAACCCCGACGGAAAACTGATCGACGTCCTTCTCGACAGCCGCTCGCCGATCGCCGGCGTCACGATGGACCCCTCGAATCCGTCGACGTATAAGAGCGAGCCGATCATCGTGCCGGATTTCCCCGCCACGGGAAAGCCCTGGCCGGTCGCACTCCATGCGCTGTTGGAACCGAACGGATTCGGGATGGTGTTCCGCCTCGAAGTTGACTTAAACGGCGACCCTTATACGCGCCTTGACATTTTCCGGAGACAGGACGGCTCCCCATCGACTTATAAAGACCTGTACCTCCAGCCTGCCGGCGAGGCGCTCGACCCTTCGCGGACGAATCTCGCGCAGGCCAAGCTGGCAAGAGACGTCGCGGGGGTGGCCAACATCTACACGGTCTCGTCAGGCCCGGTCCGGTATGAGGCGTCGTTCGTCCTCGCGCCGGGCTTTCCCATCACCACCGCGGACGGGGCCGATGCGCAGGCCATTCAAGCGTTCGACCTGAGTTCGCCGACGTTCAGCACGGTGAACAAGGACAAGTATCGGCTCTACGTGTTCGATGAGACGGGTGAGGGGCATTGGGACTTCAAAGGTGCGACGACGGCCCACACGGTCGCCCCGCTCAATGCTCTGCTAGGAGTACCCTCCAGGCAGAACCCGGAGCCTTACGTGAAGCGGAGGCGAGCTCCGTCGGCCGAACTTTTCACAAACGACGCGAATTTCAAGCCTCTGAGAGCCAGACTCTCGATCTCGAAGAACTATCAAGGGACTTCTCCGGGACTCTGGGACGGCAGCGGGACGTGGCAGTCCGTGGTCGGCGGGTATCAACTGCTCCAGGACCGCCTAGCAATCTGGATGAACGTTCCGAACCCGAACGGTTGGAACGTCGGACTCCCCACGGCCGGCGGTATGCCCTATCCCGCAGGGATCGTGAGAGGGGTCGAAGACCAGGCGAATCCCACGGCAAGCCACTTTTACCTGCGGCTGACGTGTGTCATTGAAGGAGATCGTGGATTGACGGCGGTTGCCGGCCGGCGACCCTCCAGTTCGACGTCGTTCGGGATCACGCGACGGATCGACGGGGCCTCGCGCTATTTCAAGCAAGTCATCGCGGCCACGAGCGAATTCAACACGACCGCGCAGAACGTCATCGTCCGAGACGACACCGAGGAAGCGACCGCCGAGGCCGCGGCGAAGCGCCTCGCGGGTGAAGCCGGCGAACTTGCCGGTTCGGTCACGATCCCCCGGTTTACCGATGCCTACCGAATCGGCGACAAGGTCAGGTCGATTGTCGGTCGAGGCCTATCTCTGAAAACAAACGCAGGCGCCCCCATCGACGAGGGCGATGTCTTCCCGTCGGTGGTCTCTTTGACCTGGGACTTTGAATCCCGTCAATACACGACGCTTCAACTTTCGGATCACCGGGGGGCACGTTGATGATTGGTGGCGACGACGCCGAAAGATTTTTGATTCGCGAAACCGCACTCGCCGAAGACGTAGGACGCACACTCATCGACCCCTTCCTCGGGGCGTCGTCACTCCTCGTCCGGACGACGGCCTTGCGGACCTACCCGACGGCCGCCCAATCGTACTTCGCCTGTCAGCCGTTAACGCTTCTCGGCGTGGAGATCGAGGGGGGAGGTGGGGTGATGACTCCCGCCAACTCGACCTTCTTCGCGCTGAATCTCGGTTCGACGGTTCCCCCGGTCGGGACGCAGCTTGTCGTGACGTTCGTCGGCAACCGCTGGGTATTTCGCTATGATGGATGATCAATATCAAAGCTTGCGCGCTTTTAACGCGTCGACCTCGCAGAAACACCGCGGG
>JAYUFP010000256.1:0-2112 GCA_043738665.1 Isosphaeraceae bacterium | reverse complement strand
CGGGTCTGGGGAGGGTGACTGTTTAACCGGATCTTCCCCTTTCCGTTCCGTTTAGCCCGGGCGGGATGACGAGTCCCCCCGGACCTGTCTTCGTCACGCCTATCAACCGCTCCGGTTGGGACAACGCGCCGCCGCAATTGCTCGTAAGCCGACCGGGGCCAGACCGCCACTTCCGCTCCGCTCACCTCCTCACTTTCCACATCCTCCCCAGAATCCCAGGGCGATTGCGCGATTTTGGGTAATGTGCGATAACCGTGACGTGCGATTCGCCGCAGACATCAGGCTGGGGCTTGATGGGCGAATTGTCGTCCGGGGTCCCTGGTCATGTCATCGCGTTCCGCTCGCCTCCAAGATCACTTCTGCGACCTGACCGACCCACGCCGCCGCAAGGTCGTTTACCCGCTCATCAACATCGTCACGATCGCCGTCTGTGCCGTCATCGCCGGGGCCGACGACTTCGTCTCGATCGCCGCCTGGGGGCGCCAGAAACGGGATTGGCTGGCCACGATCCTCGACCTCGAAAGTGGCATCCCCTCGCACGACCGGTTCAACGCCGTCTTCGCGGCGCTCAACCCCGCCGAGTTCGAGAAATGCCTGTTGAGCTGGATCACCGCGCTGCACGAGGTCACTTCCGGGCAGGTCGTGGCCATTGACGGCAAGACGCTCCGCGGCAGCTTCGACAAAGCCTCGGGCAAGTCGGCGATCCACATGGTCAGCGCCTGGGCCACGGCCGATCACATCACCCTGGGTCAGGTGGTGGTCGATGCCAAGAGTAACGAGATCACCGCCATCCCCAAACTGCTGGAAATCCTCGAGATTTCCGGCAGCATCGTGACCATCGACGCGATGGGTTGCCAGACTGCGATCGCCGAGGCGATCGTGGCGAAGAAGGCCGATTACGTCCTGGCGGTGAAGGAGAACCAGCCGACGTTGTATGCGGGGATCGAGGCCCATTTTCTCGACCACCTGGACGACGACTTCGCGCGGGCGAAGGTGAGCCGTCATGAGACCGTCGAACAAGGCCACGGCCGTGACGAGCGTCGGACGTACTACGTGTGCGACGTCCCGGACGGCCTCCCCGACCGTGGGCGTTGGAAGGGATTGAAGCGGATCGGGATCGCGATCAGTGACACGGTCCGTGGAGGGAAACCTGCCGGCGACGTCCGCTATTACATCCTGAGCAAGAGGTCGAGCGCCCGGTCGTTCGGTGCCGCGGTGCGTGGCCACTGGAGCATTGAAAATCGACTGCATTGGCAACTCGACGTGACGTTCGGTGAGGACCACTGCCGCACCAGGAAAGGGCTCGCCGATGCCAACTTTAGCATCCTCAGGCGTACGGCCCTGAGCCTGCTGAAGAACGAGAAGACCGCAAAGGTCGGGATGAAGAACAAGCGGCTCACGGCCGGATGGAATGACAGTTATCTCGAGAAAGTGCTGTTCGGAACCTGACTTATGGTGCAATCGCCCTGCCCAGATCGAGGCCGCACTGCTTCAAGCCCAATCCTGAGCGGATGATAAATGGTCCCGCCGCTACGTTGACTCTCAGGAGGCGTGTATCGGGTGCCGGCAAGAACCGTCTGACCGTCGCCGAGGCCGCCCGCCGCGACTTTTTTTCGCGTGACCCCCAGGCGCGCCAGCGACCGGTGTACGGCCGAGGCGCGGCAGGACGCGCCGGCGGCGCGTGCCGGCTCCCCCGGCGCGGCGTCGTCGTCGGCCCGGACGGCCTCGCGGAGCCGCCGGGCGGCCTCGGCGTCGAAGGCCGGGGGTCGGCCGCCGCCGTGCGGTTTGGGGTCGGGCGAGCCGGTATCGCGGCGGGGCCGCAGGAGCTTGCGGACCCAGGCGACGCTGACCGGGAAGCGCGCGGCGATCTGCTCGCGGGTGCCGTCGCGGGCGTCGCAGGCCGCCACGACCCGCTCGCGGAGGTCGGTCGAGTAAGCTTTCATCCCCGGTGTCTCGCAAATACACGACAGGAATAACCAGGTCAACCGCTACAGTCAAACGAAAACCGGCCTAGCGGCCCGGACGCCCGGACGGATCAGGCAAGGCGAGATTCCGGCGGTCGCGTCCCGGGCTCTTGGGTCGTTCCGACAATTGAGAAGGTCCACGAAAGGG
>JAYUFP010000255.1:0-6651 GCA_043738665.1 Isosphaeraceae bacterium | reverse complement strand
CCGGATGAGGGTTCTCGGGTGGTGGCGTCAATCAAAAGACCCCTCATCCGCCGCTTTGCGGCACCTTCTCCCGGGGGGAGAAGGGTTAACGTCGGACTTTGCAATCCTCCTGATGGAACTGGGGTCGTTGGCGGAACGGCTCGACTCGAGTATGCTCAAAGTGTTTCGCCGCAGTCGGGGAGGCCTTAGACGGATGGGTAAGATGGAATGGCAAGCGACGACGATCCTCTCGGTGCGTCGAGGGAATACCGTGGCGATCGGGGGTGACGGTCAAGTCACACTCGGGACGACGATCGTGAAGGCGGACGCGCTCAAGATCCGCAAACTCCTCGATGGAAAGGTCATCACCGGGTTCGCCGGGAGTGCCGCGGACGGATTCGCGCTTCTAGATCATTTCGAGGCGAAACTCAAAGATTACCCCTCAAACGTGCCAAGAGCCGCGACCGAACTGGCCAAGCTCTGGCGGACCGACCGGATGCTCCGGCGCCTGGAAGCCGTCTTGATCGTCATCGACTCACGTCATAGCCTACTCCTGAGCGGTTCAGGTGACGTGATACAGCCGAGTGACGGTATCCTCGCGACCGGCTCCGGAGGGCCGTATGCCATGGCGGCGGCTCGGGCCTTAATCGCGCACACGAGTCTTGACGCGGGAGCCGTCGTGAGGGAATCGCTCAAGATCGCGGCGGGGATCGATATTTATACGAACGGAAATTTGACCGTGGAGGAGATCCCTTGCGCGACCTGACCCCTCGTGAAATCGTCGCCGAGCTCGACCGCGACATTGTCGGCCAGGAGGACGCCAAGCGGGCGGTGGCCGTCGCGCTGCGGAACCGCTGGCGGCGTCGCCAGCTTTCGGAAGAGTTGCAGGCGCAGGTCACTCCCAAGAATATCCTCTTGATAGGCCCGACGGGTGTCGGAAAGACCGAGATCGCCCGGCGCCTCGCGAAGCTCGTGGGTGCCCCGTTCGTGAAGGTCGAGGCGACCAAGTTTACGGAGGTGGGTTA
The DNA here is from genome assembly GCA_043738665.1 of Isosphaeraceae bacterium. Taxonomy (GTDB): domain Bacteria; phylum Planctomycetota; class Planctomycetia; order Isosphaerales; family Isosphaeraceae; genus JAYUFP01. The sequence goes on along the minus strand of JAYUFP010000255.1, from coordinate 5,647 downwards.
CTACGGGCGGGACGTGGAGAGCCTCGTCCGGGATCTCGTCGAGGCCGCGATCTCCATCGTCCGTTTCGGAGAGCGCGAGCGGGTCACCGAGGCCGCGAAGGCGGGGGTCGAACGTCGAATCCTCGACATGTTGATCCCAATGCCGACCCCGGTCTGGAATTCCACCGAAGCTCCGAATGCCGAAACCGAAGCTGAACAGCGAAAACAGCGGACTCGAGACAAGATGAAAGCTCGGCTCGACGCCGGGGAACTGGAAGACCGTGAGGTCGAGATCACCGTTCCCGGTCGCGCAGGATCGCCGGTCTCGATCGTCGGCGCGGCGAATTTCGAGCAGATGGAGATGGACCTCCAGTCGATGTTCGAGAAGATCATCCCCAAATCGTCGCAGAGCAGAAGGATGACCGTGAAGGAAGCCCGGCCCGTCCTGCTGGCCCAGGAAACCGAGGCGTTGATTGACCCCGACAAGGTCAATCAGGCGGCGGTGACCCTTGCCGAGGAGTCGGGGATCGTGTTCCTCGACGAGGTCGACAAAATCGCAGGCGATGAAGGGGGTTCCTCGCGAGGCCCCGACGTCTCCCGACAGGGCGTTCAGCGGGATCTCTTGCCGATCGTGGAAGGGACGACCGTCACCACGAAGTACGGCCCGGTCCGAACCGATTTCGTGCTTTTCATCGCCGCGGGGGCGTTCCATCGCAGCAAACCTTCGGACCTGATGCCCGAGCTTCAAGGGCGGTTCCCGATCCGTGTCGAGCTTCATGACCTGACCCGCGACGACTTCGTCAGGATCTTGAAGGAACCCCGCGCCTCGCTCGCGAAGCAGTACCAGGCCCTCCTCTCGACCGAGGGGGTCGAGCTGGTGCTGACCGATGACGCGATTGAATCCATGGCCGATTTCGCCTTCCAGGTCAACCAATCGACCCAGAATATCGGGGCGAGACGACTGCACACCATTCTCGAACGGGTGGTCGAAGAGTTAAGCTTCGACGCCTCGGAGCGTGCCGAGAAGCGGGTGGTGATCGACGCCGCGTACGTCCGCGGTCGGCTCCAATCGCTCGCGAACGACGAGGATCTGAGCCGCTTCATCCTTTGAGAGGCTGTCCGGAAACGTAAATGGCTAATGCCGAATGACTTATGGCGGACCGGACGGACTGGCAAGCGAGCGATTTCGCGGAAATTCCGGCTTTTCCCTTCGCATCAGTCATCCATCATTCGTCATAAGTCAGTCGCCCAACGCGGAAAAGATGCCGGATAACCTCTGAGTGTCGAGGACTTGACCATGGACGACCTGCCCAAGACACCGCCGATCGTGAACGTTTACGAGGTCGAGGTCGACGGTGTGAAGCGGTCCTTGATCTGCTTCCTCGACCCCGACGACGCCAAAACCATCGGGATCGACGTCCGCGCGATCGTCGGCGAGTTCTCCCCCGGCCCTGAAGGCGATTTTGATCCGTCAACGCTCGCGATCAATTCCGAATTCATCACGTCGTTAACCGGCTACATGAACGAGCAGGCCCGCGTCGTGGAATCCCTGATCGAGGACGCGAAGCGGAACGCGGGGGGCATGCTCTACCTGCTCGACCCCCGGTACGAACCGCGCGAAGGCGAAGAACCGCCGCCGACGGAGCTCATCGGCGCGTACGTCGTCGACGACACCGGCGCGATCGTCGATGATTCGTTCCACTACAACGATAAGCACACGTTCTTTGATGTGGCCCACGGAGTCTCCGGGGTTCTCGCCGACCGTCGCTTTTACGACTGGCTTCACCCCGAGGGTGTCGAGTGAACGCTCATCCGCGAGTTGATGGGTTTCGCGACGCGACCTGCCCGGCGAGCCAACCCGTACTCCATGCGGCTTGAAAGTTGTAACCGCCGATCAGTCCGTCGAGGTCGAGAACCTCTCCCGCGAAATGAAGGCCCGGGCGGCGTTTGCTTTCCAGGGTCGAAGGTTCGACTTCGTCGAGCGAGACGCCGCCGCTGGTCACCTCGGCCTTCGCGAACCCGAGCGTGCCGCTGACGGGGATTCTGAGGTTCTTACAACGCGAAACGAGCCTCCTTCGTTCGTCACGTGAGAGATCCGGACCGGTCCGTCCTTCGGGAATTCCGGCTTCCCGGACGAGGACTTCGGCCAGCCGATGAGGGATCTCCGCGGGTAAAAGATTCACGGCGGTTTTTCGGCCCGCGCGACTCATTTCCTGAATCCGCTGGTCGATGCTTTCGGCCCGAGTCGATGGCAAGAGGTCGATGGCGAGGATCGTCACGTTCGGGCCGTCGTACCGAGTGACGGCGCGGCTGACGTCAAGGATCGCCGGGCCTGTCAGTCCAAAATGGGCGAACAGCAAGGCTTCTCGTCGAGACAGCAAGTTCTGTCCTTCGGGCGACAGGATCGTGGCCGAGATGTCTGGCAGCGTCAGGCCTTTGAGGCCCTGAACCCATTCCGAGTCGACCCTCAAAGGCACGAGTGCCGGGCGGGGGACAACGATCGTGTGCCCGAACTGCGCGGCCATCGTGTAACCGTCGCCGACGGTGCCGCACCCGGGGTAGGATCGGCCCCCGACCGCCAGAATCACGCGTCGGGTCTTCAACGGACCGTCTGGAAGGCCGACGACGAAGCCGTCTTCGATCGGCTCGATCGCATCGACCGGAGAATCGCAACGCACTCGCGCTCCGGAGCGTTCGAGACGTCGCAGCAAGGCGTCGAGCACGTCCTTGGCGCGGTCTGAGGCGGGAAAGACCTTGCCGTTGGCCTCGATCTTGGTGGCGACCCCTTCCGATTCGAAGAGTTCGACCGAACGCTCGACGCTCAATGCCCGCAATGAAGGGCCGAGGAAAGCGCCTCCGGCTCCGAACGCATCCTGGATGCTTCGCGCGCCTTTGGCCTGCGAGGGGTCATAAAGCGGGTCGATCGGTCCGGTCACGCCGCGTAAGGACCGCAAACCGCGGGCGTTGGTGAGGTTGCAACGCGTGCCTCCGGAGATCAGGATTTTCACGCCCGGTCGACGGTTCTTCTCGGCCACGATGACTCTCGCGCCCGCCTCCGCCGCCGAGATCGCCGCGCAAAGTCCTGCCGCACCCCCGCCGATGACCAGGACGTCGCAATCCCACTCCGATGCCCCTCCCGCCACAACTCCCCCTTCACGGCCCGTCAGTCAGTCCACAGAGACGTCGATGTATTTCTGGCCGACGTCCGCGTTGGTCCCCTCTTCTCCCGCGATTTTCGATTCCCACGCGAAGCATTCCTTGCGCTTGGCGGGATCGACCGGGAGTTTCACCGCGAACGAGGCCGTGACTAGATTCTTACCAAATGGACTCGGTTCGAGTACGTAAACTTTTTCGGCGCCCCGGTGGTAGAACCCCTCCACCATCTCCCGGGCACGTTCGTTTCCCATTTCGAAGATGACGTGATTTGCGTGTTTGGGGTCGAGCCATTCGCGGGCTTCGGCGGACGCGGGGTCGGCGATGCTCTTTTCCAAGTCGCGATCGACTGCCGTCGCGTTGGCGACCGGGTCGCTCGCCCGATCAACCGGCGAGTCCGCGGTGACCGCGTTGGCGATCCGTTCCATCCTGTGTGCCACCCGATAGAATCGCCAGCCGATGAGAGCGACCATCAACACGGTTCCGAACGACACTCCCATGCTCGCGCCGGCGAACGAAGCTTTCTCTTTATCTCTCTTGGCCGCGCGCTTCCTGATTTTCTCCTTCTCGGCCGCTGTCAGAGTCGATGCGCCTGCCCTGGGAAGGGGTGGCGGGACGCCGATCGACGCGCCGCGGCGGACGGGCACGAGGCCGTCGTCGCCCACCGAACGAGTCGGCGCGGCGGTCGGCCCTTCCTCCAGGTCGTAGAGGTCGAGCTCCGGAGCCGCGGCAGGCCCAGCGGCGCTTGACAGCGGGTCGGGGGCGACGGCTTTGCCGGGAACTCGCACCCCTTGGCCGCACCCCTTGCAACGGACTTTTTTGCCCGCGAGCTTCGCCGGGGTAACGTATTTTTTCCCGCAAGCGCAGCGGAATTCAATCTTCCCTGCCAGTCCCGCGGCGAGGGAAGTCGTTTCCTCGGCGGCGAGCACGTTAGGGATCTTTAGCTTATGATCGCACTCTTTGCAGCGGACGTGGCGGCCGGCGAGGCCGTCTTCGACGGTGTAATCCTTGTCGCAATTCGGACAAGCAAAGCTGATGCTCATTCGTCTCGCTCCCGCATGCCTCGTCGGGCGCGCCGGTGATTTCAACCGATGGCTCGCGTTCACACGAGAGAAAAACGAATCGCCTCCCGTCGCGGAAGGAGCCGTGTCGAATCAAGAACGGCGGTCGCGAAGCTCTGTGACTCGCAGGGAATCGAGTCGAGCCATCGCGACCGCCGCCCGCCGGAGATCGCGTTGATTCTGGGCGACACGCTTACATGACGGTGAAGTAGTTATTCGCCGCCACGTCGAAGTACTCGGCCTTGAGTTCAAGCCGTAAGTCATTATAAATACAGTAGTTGCGGACCTGGAGCATGAGGTCGCGGGGCTGGCAGCAGCGGAACGGGCGGTTGTAGCGCCTGTAGTGCCGGTCGATAAGATAGTCGAGCGGCGCTTTCGGAACCGCGTCGAATCCGAGTTTGGGTGCGAAGATCGTGAACATCTCGCGGAACATCGCTTCGGTGGGGTCCGAAGCGTTGATCTTGTAGGGGATTCGGCGGAGAAAGGCTTCATCGACGAGTTGCTTCGGTTCAAGGTTCGTCGAGAACAGGATGAGCTGGTCGAAGGGCACACGGATCTTCTTGCCGTTCGCCAGGCAGAGGAAGTCGTAACGTTTTTCGAGGGGGACGATCCAGCGGTTGAGCAGTTCAATCGGGGCCATCCGTTGACGGCCGAAGTCGTCGATCAGGAAGGTGCCGTTGTTGCTCTTCATGTGGAGCGGGGCTTCGCTGATCTTGGTGATCGGGTCGTAGTAGATTTCCAGGTCTTCCATCCGCAGTTCACCGCCCGCGATGATCGTGGGGCGTCGGATCTCGATCCAGCGATGGTCGTAATCGTCCTCGCGGAGCAGTCCGGAACGGTGGGTGACGATCGGCTCGTGGTTCGCGGGATCGTAGAGCTTGAGAATATGGCCCACGACGTCGATGACTCTCGGAATCCATACCGTGGTTCCGAAGCAGCGGGTGATCCGCTCGGCGATGCTCGTCTTGCCGTTGCCGGGATAGCCGTAAAGGAACATACCGCGGCCCGAGTTGATCGCGGGACCGAGCGTGTCGAACATTTCCTCCGAGATGAGGAGGTCCGAGAATGCGCGACGGAGATCTTCCTGCTTCGGGTGCTCGTTCTGGATCGTCTGGGCCGAGACGCTCTTGACGTAATCGTCAAACGGCACGGGCGCCGATCCGACGTAAGAACACTCCTCTTGATAAATTTTGGCGCGGGCGCGGCCGGCGTCGGTCAGCGAATAGAGGTAGTCGTTCGCGGCCGTCGCGTTCGTGTACGTGACGATTTGCTGATTCTTGAGGTTCCGGAGGAATTCCGGGAACGGGCCGAACGGCATCCCCAGTTCCTCGGCGATCCTCCGCCCCGAGGCGACCCCGATGTTCATCAGGAACTTGAGGATCAAGCTCTCGACCTGGGCGAAGTTCAGTCCCGCTTCGGCAAAGTCGCTGACCGGTCTTGGCTTAAAGACGGGG
>JAYUFP010000254.1:0-2116 GCA_043738665.1 Isosphaeraceae bacterium | reverse complement strand
ATCAGGTCAAGCCGACGCCGGGGACTTCGCGCTCTGATGCATTCCGGACACAATCCGGTGACGACGAATCGGTGCCCGTCAGCCCTGAAGCCGTGTTCCATGCTCACGGCTTCGCGAAGCCGGCGGATCTCGTCGTTGCGGAACTCCACGATCATGTTGCACTCGGTGCAATGAAGGTGGTCGTGCGAGGGATATCCGTAGTCGTGCTCGTACGCGGTCCGGTTCGTGAGCCGAAGTTCGCGAAGGAGTCCCGCTTCCACGAGCAGGCGGAGCGTCCGATAGACCGTCGCGCGGCTCACGCGACGCCCTGCGTTCTGGAGGTCGATGACGAGTTCGTCGGCGTCGAAGTGCTTGTGGGTGTCGAAGATGTGGCGGACGAGCACGCGCCGGGGCTCGGTGAGCTTCTCGCTGCGGATCGCGAGAAACTCACGAAACTTGTCTTCGGGACTGTAAGCGACTTTGAGCGGCGCGAGGGGTGACAGGTCGGACACGTCGGTCTTCCTCAAACGGCCTGAACGGGCGATCCGAACCTGAGATCAGTCCCTCAAACCGCGGATCTGCAAGTCATTCTATCCTTTACGGGAACCGGCTTCCATGAGATCCGGGCTCTCGAATTCTCAACGGCCGCCGTTGGAGTCCGCGTTGAGCATGATCGGAGCGGCGGTTGGAGGCGGCTCGAAGGCCGGGGCTGCCGACAAGTTCGGCGCCGCGGAGACGGTCCTCGACATTTTCGCCTGAACTTCATCGAGCGCCTTTTGGAGGTGCTGAACCGCGTGATCACACCCCTGCGTGTTCCCCGAGAACGAGAACGCGTTGGCGCGTAGCCCTCGAAAACTCCGCTCGTAGACCACCATCTGAACTTGCTCGACGAAGTCGGTCGACGGGCCGCCGCAATGACCTCTAACGCGGTAAAGGTCGCCGGACTCGAGCGCGTGGTAAATGGCCTTCACCGCGTCTTTTCCCAGGGAATGGACGCCCTCGCCGTCGATCACGGTACCGTCGGCATAGACTTGCAGAAACATCCCGAAGGAATGTCCGTCATCGGACCTGGCGAGTGAAATCCGCGTGACCAAGGGGTCGGCATCGGTCACAGCCCGAGTGACCCCGGGCTGAGGAACGAGTCGAGGCTGAGGCCGAGGCCGAGGCTGAATCGTGGTCGCGCTGGGAGCGCCCATGCTCCCTGGCTCAACCATGCGGATGGGGCTGCCCTGGGATTCGATCGCGCGTTCTTCGGCATGGGGATTCGAGGGTGCCGCGGGCGCAGTCTGACCGAATCGGAAGAACCGGCCGATTCGGCCGGGTTCGTTGCCGAGTGCGGCGGAAGTTAGCAAAGCCGGCAGGATTAACGCTGGGGCGACGGCCGCCGCCCCGGCGATGATTTTGAACGCGGGTCGCATCATCGACCTCCCTGTCGAAAACCCGACCATCGGAACAGCGCTTTCGCCGCGGGTGTCCGGCTCAGCTCAGATCGCGACGACGCGATAGACCTCCTCGATCGTGGTCGTGCCTTCCAACACTTTATCGACCGCGCTGCTCTTCAACGTTTGCATTCCCAGGTCGACCGCCACGCGTCGGAGGATGTCCTTGGGGATCTGCTGGAAGATCAGCTCGCGGAGTTCCTCGTTGATCTCCATGATCTCGAAGATCCCCGTCCGCCCGAGATAGCCCGTCTGGAAGCAGGCGGGGCACCCCAGTCCTTTGTGCAGGCTCAGGCCGTCGTACTCGACGGGATCGAGGTCCATCGCCGCGATCGTCTTGGCGTCGGCCGCGAATGAGACTCGGCAATACGGGCAGATTTTGCGGATCAGGCGCTGGGAGACGACCGCCAGCAAGCTGCTGGAAAGCTGGTAGCCGGGAATCCCGAAGTTGTAGAGGTTTCCGATCGTCCCGGGCGAATCTCCGGCGTGGATCGTGCTGAAGACGAGGACGCCGGTCAGAGCGGCGCGGATGCCGATGCGGGCGGTCTCGTCGTCTCGGATCTCACCGATCATGATCACGTCGGGGTCTTGCCGGAGCATCGACCTCAGACCTTCGCTGAAGGTCATGTCGCCCCGCGAGTCGACCTGCGACTGGTTCACTCCGGCGATCCGATACTCGATGGGGTCCTCGATCGTCA
>JAYUFP010000253.1:0-2116 GCA_043738665.1 Isosphaeraceae bacterium | reverse complement strand
AGCGAATGCGGAGTTTTCCCGCCGGTTTTCTCGCATCGGTCATCGGCCATTGGTCATCCGCCATCGTTTTTCTCCGGGAAACTTCCCGGACAGACTCTAAGGGGTCTGGGGAGGATTGCGGTCTCGTATCTTGGACATTGACCGTCGGGCATCGCGCATCCCGAGAACTCCACGTCGAAAAATGAAACCTCCCTATCCCCTGAGAGGGTTACGAATCGCGAATCGCGTTGCGTCGGAAATCCTCGTAAGTTAACTTTTAATAGAGGACTCTCCGTCCGCGCTGAACGAACGGAACGACTACGTTTCTCGCCTTCCGCCCCCCTCTCCACTTGAGTTGACGAACGACTCGCCCCCAGCCAGGCTCACCCATCCATGCGCTCTCTCCATCGCTCTCGGCGGACGCTCCGGAACCGGATTCGACTGATATTGCTTACGCTTTGGACCGCGACGGCGCTCTCCTCGGCCTCCTCGGAGCCAGAGAAGCCTTCGGCCCACCCTTACGAGCCGAACGTGAGCGTGGCCACTCCCGACGCCGCACGCGCGATCGCTTCGTTCCGGATTCCCTCCGGGATGAAGCTCGAACTCTTCGCTTCGGAACCGATGCCGGCCAACCCCGTTTCGTTCGGGTTCGACGAGAAAGGCCGCGTCGATGTCGTCGAGACCTTCCGCCTCCACGAAGGGGTGACTGACAACCGCGGTCATATGAGCTGGCTCAACGACGACCTCGCGAGCAAAACGGTCGCCGACCGCGTGGCGATGTACAAGAAACACCTCGGCAAAGAGGCCGCGACTTACGGCGCCGAGCACGACCGGATCCGGCTCGTCGAGGACCGCGACGGCGACGGCAAAGCCGACCACGCGACGGTGTTCGCGGACGGGTTCCATGACCTCGCGGACGGCCTGGCCTCGGGCGTCCTTGCCCGCAAAGGGGATGTTTATTTCACCGACATCCCCAGCCTCTATCTCCTCAAGGACACCAACGGCGACGACAAGGCCGACGTCCGTAAAACGCTGCACACCGGCTACGGGGTCCATGTGGCGTTCCTCGGCCACGACCTCCGCGGGCTCCGCTTCGGACCCGACGGGAGGCTCTATTTCAGCGTCGGCGACCGCGGGCTGAACGTGACCACGCCCGACGGCAAGACGCTCTTTGCTCCCGACCGCGGCTCGATTCTCCGCTGTGAGGCCGACGGCTCAGGCCTGGAGATTTACGCGACCGGTCTTCGAAACCCTCAGGAGCTCGCGTTCGACGACCTCGGGAATCTCTTCACGGTCGACAACAACTCCGACAGCGGCGACAAGGCCCGACTTGTTTACGTGATGGAAGGCGGCGACAGCGGCTGGCGGATCGGCTTTCAGTACCTTGAATCCCCAGTCAGCCGGGGCCCCTGGAATGCCGAGAAGCTGTGGTATCCGCACTTCAAAGGGCAGGCCGCGTACATCGTCCCACCGCTCGTGAATCTGAGTGACGGCCCCTCGGGCTTGACCTTCAACCCCGGTTCGACGTTGCTTCCCTCGAAATATGACCGGCATTTCTTCCTCGCCGACTTCCGGGGGTCGAGCAACGGCAGCGGCGTCCGCTCCTTCACGGTGAAACCGAAGGGGGCGGCCTACGAACTCGCGGACTCCACGCAGCTCCTCTGGGGAATCCTGGCGACCGACGTCGATTTCGGTCCCGACGGCGCGCTCTACGTGAGCGACTGGGTCCAGGGCTGGGAAATGACCGGGAAAGGACGCATCGACAAGCTCACCGACCCGTCCGTGGATCGCACCAAGGCGGACGAGGTCAAACGACTCCTTGCCGAAGGGTTCGAGAAACGGGTGACCGACGAACTGATCAAGCTCCTCGCTCACGCCGATCAACGCGTCCGCCAGGAGGCTCAGTTCGCCCTGGCCGATCGAGGAGAAGCCGCGATCGATGCTTTATACTTCGCGCGGCGTTGAATGAGACGTTCAAAACGGGAGGGTGAGCCCGGGCTGGTGAAAAGTTGGATTTGCCCGGCCTTTGTGTTCATCCCGAATGGATTGCGTTTTTTTTCGCGAGGCGAGGCCTTGATGAAGTGGACATCGACTCGGGAGGAAGTGAGCGGTCGCGAACCGTTCAGCCGATCGCCCT
>JAYUFP010000252.1:0-6667 GCA_043738665.1 Isosphaeraceae bacterium | reverse complement strand
CATCGGTCATCGGTCATCGGCCATCCGCCATCCGTCCTCAGCATCCCGTCACCCTTCCACCGTCATCCGCCAGACGCTCAGACCGACGATCACGAGGCTGCCGATCACCACCACGCCTGTCAGGACGTAGATCGACCATTTCGCAGGGGTGAATGTGTCGGTTTCGATGCCTCGGCGGTTGTTGTCGTACATCCAGGCCGACCAGCCTCCGAGCAGGGTTCCGATCACGAGGAAAACGATCCCGACCGCGATGAATTCGTGGCCCGTCTGGAATCCTTTCGCGTCGGCGGAGGCCGCCATTTGCCGCAGGAAGAGTCCCATTCTCGCCAGCACGAACCCCAGGCCGATCAGGCCCAGGGCCGTTCGGACCCATGCCAGAAACGTGCGTTCGTTGGCGAGGTGGTCGGTGACCTTGCCTGGCATCGCGGGAGTCCTTCCGGGTCGATTCAGTTCGCGTTGACGGGCGGCTTGCTGTTTGAGGCTTTGAGGATCTGGCGGATCATCGCTTCGAGCTTCATGAAGTCAATGGGTTTGGTCATGTGCGCGGTGAATCCCGCGTCGCGGCTCCGCTGGATGTCTTCCTCCATGCCGTAACCCGTCAGCGCGATGGCAGGGATCGGGCCTCTGCGCTGAACCACCCGGCGCATCAATTCCAGGCCGCTGCCGTCGGGCAGGCCGATGTCGCTGATGATCAGGTCGAAGTTCTCGACGTCAACCGCCTTCATCGCCGTCTCAAGCGTGTCGGCGATTGTGACTTTGTGCCCGAGCCCTTCCAGGAGCCGGCCCATGAGGCGTCTCGTCGCCTGCTCGTCTTCCACCACCAGGAGTCGGCAGGGGTTGCGAGGGAGTGTCGCGTCGTCATCGGATCTCTGACTCGTTGCGGCAGGGCGGTGAGGCTCCGGGAGGGCTTTGAGCTCGATCCGGAACGTCGTCCCTTGATTCTTCCCCGCGCTCTCGGCGGTGATCGATCCCCCGTGCCCCTCGACGATCCCCTTGCTGATCGCCAGCCCCAGACCCAGACCCCCGAACCTTCGGGTGATCGTGGTCTCTCCCTGCTGGAAATGGTCGAAGAGCCTGGGGAGGATCTCGGGCTCGATCCCGATGCCCGTGTCCTGAAACTCGATGACCAGGCGGGTTCCTTTGCCCGAGGGGTCGGCGATGTTACTGGTCCGGATCGTGAGTTTTCCTTCCGAGGGGGTGAACTTGACCGCGTTCTTGATCAAATTCCAGAAGACCTGCTGGAGCCTCGCCGGGTCGGTGTTGATATCGACGTGGGTCGCCGAGAGTTCCAGCGCGATCTTGTGCCCCTTGCTCAAGACGTCGCTTCGGCAGATGTCGATCGCCTGACGGATCAGGTGGTGAACGTCGGCGACGTCCCAGTGGAGAGGCATCTTCCCGCGGACGATCCTCATGACGTCGAGCAGGTCGTCGATCAACCGGGCTTGGAGGTTCACGTACTGGCGGATCATCTCCAGATTGGGACGGAATTCCTCCGGACGCGCGTTCTTTTCGAGCATCGACGTCGTCGCCAGCAGGATCGGGTTCAAGGGGGTCCGCAGCTCGTGGCTCAGGACGGCGAGGAACTGGTCTTTGGCACGGTTCGCCTCCTCGGCCTCGTCCTTGGCGACCCGCAAGGCTTCCTCGACTTGTTTCTGGTCCTCGATATCGGTACATGTGCCGTACCATTTCACGATTCGGCCCGTATCGTCCCGCGTCGCGAGTGCCCGGACCAGGTGCCAGCAGTGTCGATCGGTTTTGCGGTCGAAAAGGCGGAATTCGATTTGATAGGGCGATCCCGTGCGAATCGATTCCCCCCACACTTCAAGGCATCGGGACAAGTCGTCGGGGTGCAGGAAGGGCTGTAAGCTCGTGTCGCCAGGGGCGTCGGGTGAGATGCCCGAGAACTCGAACCAGCGCTGGTTGAAGTAATCGAGAATGCCGTCGGGCCGGGCGGTCCAGACGATCTGGGGCATGGCGTCGGCCAACTCCCGGAACCGCCACTCGCTCTCCCGCAACGCGGTCTCGGCTTGCCTTTCCTTGCTGATGTCGGTGTTGGTCCCGAACCACTGAACGACCCAGCCCTCTTCGTCCTTCAGCGGCATCACCCTCGTCAGAAATGGGCGGAACTCGCCGTCCGCGCCTTTGAGGGGGAAGACCATGTCGAACGGCTCTCCGGTGTCGATCGACGCCTTCCAGCGCTCCAGCACGTCCGGCAAGGTTTCCGGGTCGTGAACCGACTGCCAGCCCCAGCCCTCCATCTGATCCGGGGTGGTGCCGGTGTAGCCGTACCAACGCTGGTTATACCAGAAGATATGGCCGTCGCTCCTGGCGATCCAGGCCAGATGCGGGATCGATTCGGCCATCTGGCGAAACCGCTCTTCGCTCGCCCGTAACGACGTCTCCTGGCGGCGCTGGTCGGTGACGTCGCGGAAGACCATGACGACGCCGAGAAGGTCGCCCCGGTCGTTCGTGATCGGCGCGGCACTGTCTTCGATGGGGGTTGTGGTTCCGTCTTTCCCGATCAGGAGCGTGTGATTCGCCAGGCCCACGACCCGCCGGTCGCGGATCACGCGCTGGACGGGACTATCGACGGGCTCGCGCGTCTTCTCGTTGACGAGCTCGAAGATCTCGCCCATCGGCTTTCCGGACGACTCCGCCTGCGTCCACCCGGTCAGGTGCTGGGCGATCGGGTTCATGAACCGCACGCGGCCCTGGTCGTCGGTGGCGATGAGCGCGTCGCCGATGCTGGAGAGGGTCGTGGAAAGCCAAGCCTCGTTTTCGACGAGGGCTTCGCCGGTCTTCAGCCGCTCGATCCCCAGCGCGATTCCCCTGGCGACGGAATCCATGGCGCGAAGGGTCACGTCCGAGAGTTCATGGCGTGCAAACAGCGCCCAAACTCCGAGCAGTTTGTCCTCGACGATCAGCGGGTATCCCGCGAACGCGACCATCCCCTCGCGGACCGCCCAGTCTTGCTCGGAAACCCCCGGGTCGCCGATGACGTTGTTGGTGAGGTGGGGGCGGCGTTCCAGGGCAATCCGCCCGATCTTGTATTCGCCGATCGGAACCCTGCCGTGGGCTCCGTCACGACGCGTGTACATCCCCGCGCTGGCGCGGAGTTCCAAAGTCTGTCCGGTCTCGTCGACGAGCCAGATCCTGGCGAAGGCGGCATCGAGGTGCTTCACGGTCTCCCGTGCGCAGCGGTCGAGCAAATCGCCGAGGGAATGGCTCTCGCTCAGGATGATTCCGACGTCTCTGCCGAACTCGGCGAGTCGTTTCTTCTCGGTGATCGCGTCTTCTTGAAGTTTTCGCTCAGTGATGTCCCGAAACACGAGGACGACGCCGGTGACCGCCCCGTTCGCGTCCTTGATCGGCGCGGCACTGTCGTCGATGGGGATCTCGGTGCCGTCTTTGGCGATCAGGAGCGTGTGATTAGCCAGGCCGACGATGACCCCTTGTTCGATCACCTTGGCGACGGGATTCTCCGCCGGACGGCGTGTCGTCTCGTTGATGATCCGGAAGACGTCGGCCATCGGCCTGCCCGCGGCCTCTTTGGCGCTCCAACCGGTCAGGGCTTCGGCGACCGGATTCAAGAACCGGACGTGCCCTTTTTCGTCGGTGGCGATGAGGGCGTCGCCGATGCTGCTCACCGTGGTCGAGAGCCAGGCTTCGCTTCTGAGGATCTCTTCCGCGGCCTTCTCTCGAGTCGCTTGCTCTCGCTTGTTCAGCGTCGAAACCGCGAGGATCAGAAGCAACCCCGCGGAGGTCGTCAGGGTGAAAAGCGTGATCGACAGGTTGATCGCGGAGCGGTTCGCCTCGATACGCTCGTCGAGCCGCCCTTTCTCTTCCGAATCCATCGCGGCGACGACGTCTCTGGCCTGATCCATGACGGCTTTGCCGCGGCCGGAGATCACGACCCGGAGCGCGCCGGCCCGGTCTTGCGCCTGATTCAGCGCGATGGTCTCCTGAAGTTCCTCCATCTTCTCGCGGGAGAGCCGTTCCAGTTCCCGAAACCGGGGCGCCTGTACGGGGTCCTCGGCGCTATAACTTTCCAGCCGCCCCAAGGATTCGGCGAGAAGAACCTTCGCCGCGTCGAAGGGAGCGAGGTATTCCGGCCGCTCCGTCAACAGATACCCGCGCTGGCCGGTCTCGGCGTTCGCGAGGGCCAGGAGCGATCGCCGGATCTCGGCGAGGACCTTCCTGGCGTGATCGACCTGCGAATTGTTCGAGGCGATTGTCCGCAGGCTCGTAAAAACGAAGCAGGCATCGACCACGAGTACCGCAAGCGCGAGCCAGTAACCGACTCGGATTACTGACTTCAAATGACCGCTCATGAATTTATAAGACCATGCCTACGGGGGGGTTTCGGATCGGTTCGGTCGGGACCCGAGGGCATCGGTTCCTCTTCGCGGCGTATTCAAAGACCGATCGTAACGTTTGACGGCACGCGCAGAAAGGCCGTTCGGTCCGCGTCATCTCGACAAGGACCGACACAAGGCCCTTTGATGACCCCCAACGTCGGGGGCGGGTCTCCGGACCCCGCCGATCCGTCATCCGAGGAATTGACGACCCGGGAGGCCGATTACCCGACCGAGGTTTGTGTGACCGTCGGATCAGAGGCTCTTGAGGTACGCGACAAGGTCGTCGATCTCGTCGCGACTCAGCTCGCCCAGGCCGGTCACGGAATCCGGCTCGTGGGGGCCGGTCAAGGCGTCGCGAAGGGTTTTGGCGCGGCCGTCGTGGAGGTACGGGTCTTTGTCGTAGACCCCTTTCAACGACGGCGGGTTGTAGCCGCGGTAAAAGTCGTCGCGCTCTTCCAGGCCGACGACGTGGATCTTGCCGTCGGTCAATTCGGCCCCGCCGTGGCACTTGTCGCAGGCCCCTTTGCTCGACTTGAAGACGGCTTCACCGCGCTTGGCGGCCTCGGAGAGCTTGCCGTCGGCCTCGCGATACGGGTTCTTGGGGAACGTCAGCGTGTCGAGATAGGCGACGACCGCCTTCACGTCGTCCGAACTCGGGCGTTTGCCCTGCATGCTCTTGGTGAACGATTCGGACATCGCGTCGTCGAGACTCTTCTGCCAGCCGTGCCAGGTCCAGGGGGCTGTTTGGGTCACCCTGCGGAGCGTGGGGGCTTTCTTGCGGCTCCGCTTGTGGGTCGAGCTGTAGTCGTGGCCGCCGTCGTTCATCGTGTCGAAGTCGAGGCCGTTCGTATGTCCGTCGCTGTGGCAGGTGTTGCAGCTATACCACTGGTTGTGCGACCGTGCCGCGTCGTGGAAGAGGATCTCCCCTTTCCTCGCCAGCGACGGCTCCTTGGGTCCGCCGAGCGCGATCGTTTGAACGACCGAAGCCGACTCGGCGTCGATCACCTGCACCGCGTCGGCCAGGAAATTGGTCACGTAAAGCGTCTTCGCGTCGGCAGCGAAGGCCAGCTCGGTGGGCCTGCCGCCCGTCTCGACACGGCGAAAACGGCCGTCTTTCCGGAGCAGCTCGGGGTGGATCAGGTCGCGCGAGCCGTCGGCCCGCCACGGAATGCGCTTGAGGTCGGTCTGGAAGATCATGACCTCGTGCGTACCGCCGCAGCTCACCGCGATGTAGCGGCCGTCGGGGCTCACGGCGGTGCCGTGGACGTCGGACGCCGCCCGCCCCTGGGGGTCGAGCGAGACCGTCGCGAACACTTCCGATTCATCGACGTCGAGCGGAACCCGGGTGAGCCGCTGGCCGAGCACCCATCCAAGGTCGATGTTGTTGCGGGTCGTCGCGAAGCCGACGTTCCTCATGTTCGCCACGTAGCCGAACTTGCCGTCGGGGCTGATGGAGACCTGCCGGAGATTGTCCCCGTCGATCATGACCGTCCGTTCGACCGACCAGAGGCCGACGGCAACCAATGTGACACTCTGCCCCCTCGCGTTGCTCACGAGCAGGCGTTTTCCGTCGGGCGTGAGGGCGATACCCCGCGGTTCGCGGCCGACTTGGAGCCTGCCTGTCACTTTCTTGGCGTCGAGGTCGACGCGGACCACCTCGTTACTCACCCCCACCGCGACATAAGCCGTTGAACCGTCGGCGCTGACAGCCACACCTCGCGGTTCGGGGCCGACCTCGACGCGACCGGTGACCTTGATCGAATCAGAGCCGACTTCCAGGACCGCCAGGTCGTAGCCGTACCAGTGCGCAACCGCTCCGCGTTTGCCGTCTTTGGAGAGGGCCACGCCCGCGGGTTTCTCGCCGGTAATCACTTCCGCCAGAATCTTGCCGCTCTTCGTGTCGACCAGCGAGACCGAGTTCGAGGTCTGGTTGGCAGTCAAGAGTCGCGAACCGTCGGCGGACATGACGAGCGCGACGGGCGAACGGTGGGTCTCCGGCGACGGCTTCTCATCGGCGACTGTCGCCGACGCGGATGGGAGCCCGAAAACCAGGACCATCGCGAAGGCGGTGAAGAAAGGGGGTGGGACGAGGCTCCTCATGTTCGCGTCGCTCCTGACGGTCGAAGGCGGGGCGGGCGGGGGTCGTCTTTGAGTCGCGGAAGGTCGAAGAACGGAAGAACTTATCCGCGGATGACGCAGACTGACACAGATGGAGGGAGTCATAAGGATTTCGTTTCAGAGACCCTTATCGTGATTTTTCAGAATTTCATCTGCGTCCATCGGCGTCATCCGCGGACGGATTCTCTCGG
>JAYUFP010000251.1:0-6675 GCA_043738665.1 Isosphaeraceae bacterium | reverse complement strand
CTCGCCCCGTGCCCCGCCAGCCTTGGCCGTCCCGCACGGGTTCGGAGTACCGAACCACGTGGCACCCAGCAACAGACGTGGATTTGCTCAAGTTATTTCTTAGGATTCGTCCAGGTGTGTTCCGGGACCGACGTCAATCTCCGTATGGTTTTTTGGGATTCCACGGCTTGCGAAAGGCCGGACAGGGATCGCGCGCCGGTGATTTAATCACATCGCTCGCAACAAAAACTCGCCGATCGAGCCCGACCTTTCCGCATTGTCAACCCCGACTTGTCATACATAAGCCGGGTGCGAGATTCCCGCCGAGCGATTTTTCCCGTCGATCGAATTCGTCCGAAGCCTCGCACTCTTGAATTCGTTGCGTAATTCCGAAACGGAAACCCGTTCCCGTCGGGGACTCGCCTCGTTGACATTCGCGAAAAGAAAGGCTCTCGCGACTCGCCCTTGTCGCCGGGCCGTCCGAGAGAAACAATCGTGTAAGAAGGGCCTCCTGTCCTCAACTTCCACCGGATTCCGTTTCGAACAGACCAGACTTCGTTTCAAGGACTGAACCCCGGATGACCCGCGGAGCCCCTTCGCCTGACGAATCCCCCGAGCCGCGGGCCTTGCTCGACCGGCTCGACGGCGGCGACGTGGACGCGCTCGGCGGTCTCTTCGAGCATTACCAGGCCAAGCTGAAGAGGATGGTCGACCTTCGGCTCGATCCCCGGTTGAACGGTCGCGTGTCGGCGTCGGACGTGGTTCAGGAGGCGTACATCGACGCCTTGAAGCGAGTCCGCCATTACATCGACAACCCTGAGATGCCGTTCCACGTCTGGCTCCGCCTGATCGCCGGCCAGCGTCTGGTCGAAGTCCACCGGCAACACCTCGGCGCGAAGCGTCGCGACGCCGGCCAGGAGATCTCGATCGACCGAAACGGGCGGGGCCACGGCTGGTCCGCGGCGAGCTCGATGTGTCTCGCGGGGCACCTGGCGGGCCACGGGCCTTCACCGAGTTCAGTGGTCGTGAGGGGTGAGACTCTCGCCAGGCTCGAAGCCGCGCTCGAGGCGCTCGACCCCATCGACCGCGAAGTCCTCGCGCTCCGCCACTTTGACGAGTTGACCAATCAAGAGGTTGCCGAAGTGCTCGGCCTGGACAAATCGGCGGCGAGTAAGCGGTACATGCGGGCGCTGGTGAGGCTGAAAGACGTGCTCGCCGAACTGCCGGGGTTCGGTCCCGCGGACGATTAGCGCGACTCTTCCTGGCGGATGATTCGCGAGCCGAAAGAGAGACCCATGCGAAACGACCAGGAAACCGCGGTCCATAATCGAGGGGCCTCGCCCGACGCGGGTCGCGACGAGATCGAGGTCCTCGCCGAAGAGTACGCCGCACTCTGCCGCCGGGGAGAGCCGCCGCCTGTGAAGGAGTTCGCCGCGAAACATCCCGGGCACTTCGAAGCGATCCGCTCACTGTTCCCGTCCATCGCCCTGATGGAACGTCTCAAGAAGCGGAAGAAGCCGACATCCTCGTCGTCGGGGGGCAAGACGGAGTCCGCGAAACCCCCGGAACACCTCGGCGATTTCCGGATCCTCCGCGAAGTCGGCCGAGGCGGAATGGGGATCGTTTATGAGGCCGAGCAAACGGCCTTGGGGCGAAACGTCGCCGTGAAGGTGTTGCCGAGACACGCCCTGCTTGAGCCGTTGAGGCTGCTCCGGTTCGAGCGCGAAGCCCAGGCCGCGGCGAGGCTGCACCATACGAACATCGTGCCGGTCTTCGGCGTCGGCGAGCACGACGGCCTTCACTACCTGGTGATGCCGTTCATCCACGGCGAAGGGCTCGACCAGCTTGCCCTCCGCTGGAAGAAGGAAGGCGACAAGGTGTCTCCGGCCGAGCGCTGGAAGACCGTCGCGGAGGTCGGTCTGCAGGCGGCGGAAGCGCTTGCCCATGCCCATACCCAGGGCGTCTTGCACCGGGACGTGAAGCCTTCGAACCTCTTGCTCGACCGCGACGGCGTCGTCTGGGTCTCCGACTTCGGCCTGGCCAAGTTCAGCGAGGGGGACGCCCTGACCGAGACCGGCGACCTGCCTGGCACGCTCCGGTACATGGCCCCCGAGCGGTTTCAGGCCCAGGCCGACGAGCGGAGCGATGTCTACAGCCTCGGCCTGACCCTCTACGAGTTGCTCACCCTCGAACCGGCGTTCGGAGGTTCAAGCCCTTCGGAGCTGATCCGGCAGGTCAGCGAAGGTCGGCTCGAACGGCCGAGGCGGAAGGATCCCGACATCCCCCGCGACCTGGAGACGATCATCCTCAAGGCGGTCGCCCGCGATGAAGGTTTGAGCCGGGTCGTCGGGATATCGTGTTCCGGTTACAATTTCGGTGGAGGAATTTCATGCTCACTGAAAACGCATTGGCCTTGCTCCGGCTCTACCTGGCCGGCGAACGAGTGCAGGTCACGGCCGAAAATAAGGAAGCCCATCGCGCGTTGGCGCGGGCCGGAATCATGCACGCGGTTTCGACTTTCGCGCGCGGTCCGGAATCGATCTTTCGTTTCTCGGACGCGGGCTGGAGACGGCAAGCGGAACTCCTCACCGCCCCGACCGCCGCTCTCCAAGCCGGATCGCCCTGAGTAATGCCCGGACGCGGCCGCCAACGGATAACTTCGTGTCGGGGGCATTTTCCACGGCGTATTCATGCGATCCGCCGCGATGTTCTTCCTATTCATGAACGATCGTCGCGTCGATCCGATCACGGAGGCGTGATTTTTCCCATTTCGCCTGTGCCCGCGGTCCGATCCGCTCGGCGTTCCATTCGGGATTGAGCACCCCGGAATCAATGTTGATCCTACCACCCGTCGAGAGTCCCCCGGCGTCGCGTTCATGCGGGAAGAACGCCCTCCACGCGACGCCCGTCAGGTGATCGCTCGAGCCGATTTTGTCGTAAGGTATGCCGAGTTCTTCCATGCGTTCCGCCGCATATCGATCGAGCAGGTCAACCCAGCGATGGGCGAAATCCTCGGCATGATCGGCGGGCGTTGAAGGGGGCTTATCGGACATGAAGGCTTTTCATTCCTTACGCGGCCCCTTCATCTTCGACTCGGCTCCGCCCAGGGAAACTTCGACGACGAAAGTGGACGATTCTCAGCCTTCACGTTTCGGACTCTTATCAAAGCTCCCCCTCAAGCCCCAGTTTATGGAAATCATGCTCGACCTTGTCCTGATTCTCTAGAAGCCATTCAATCGTCGGCTCGCCGCGCATCGCCTTGCGGATGACCTTCGCAGTCGCCTCGCGGTGGACCTTGAAAAGGGCTTCGTGGTCGAGTTTGTCGACCTTGGTCACCGAGGGGTCGAGCCAGACGGAATAGATGATTCCCAGGTCGTTCACTTTGTCCTTGGGGATGTCGCCGGCGCGGACGGCGTCGAGGACCCCGTGGGCGATCGCGGCCTGGACGGTTCCCATCAGGATGTTCGTGTACTTCGAATTCTTGACCGTGACCTTGCTGACCATGACGGTCGCCGGCTTGACCTGGACGTCGCTTCCCAGGATCGCGAAAACCTTGGTGTGCCCTTTGACCTGATTCCCGATCAAGGCCGCCAGCGCCTGGCCGACGGGGCCGTCGAGTTCGCCGATCACGATTTCGGGCTCGGCGCAGAGGTAATCCTCATCGCCCTCGACCAGGGCCTCGCCGGTCCGCATGACGATGCGTTCGCTCATGGTTTTCTTCCGTTGGGTCATGTTCCGGCCTTTGCTTGCCGCGGTTCTTGAATTTCGAAACTCCCGGCGACGTTTCGGCACGATCGAGAATACCAGTCACGCCGTCGCGACGCTCGGATTCTTTCCGGCGGGAACGCCATCCGATACCATCGGAAAAATCGGCCGGGCCGGACCGGGATTCCGGTCTCAGACCCCGTACAACTCGCCGTACTTGGTCTTGAGCATCTTCACGAGCGGTCGGTGGTCGGGGGGGGAGCCGGTGACGCGCTGGGCGAGGTCGGCCGCTCGGTCGCGCTGGCCGTGGACATGGACGTTCTTTCGGAGCCATTCCAGCAAGCCTTTGAAATCGCCTCGGGAGAAAGGCCCCGCCAGTCCCCCGAGTTCGGCGTCGGCCTTTCCGAAGAGCTGCGCGGCGTAAACGTTTCCTAACGTGTACGTCGGGAAATAGCCGATCAGGCCCGCGGCCCAGTGGATGTCTTGAAGGCAGCCCTCGGCGTCGTTCTTGGGGGTGATCCCCAGGTAATGCCGGTACTTCTCATTCCAGGCCCGCGGCAGGTCACCGACGGTGAGGTCTCCGTTCATGATCGCGGCTTCGAGCTCGAAGCGGATCATGACGTGAAGGTTATACGTGACCTCATCCGCCTGCACGCGGATCAAGCTCGGCTCGACAAGGTTGATCGCGGCGTAAAACGCTTCGGGCTCGACGCCGGTCAGCGATTCCCGGAAAACCTGGCGGGCGATCGGGAACCAGTACGTCCAGAACGCCCGCGAGCGGCCGACGACGTTCTCCCACATCCGGGATTGGCTCTCGTGGATGCCCAGCGAGACCGCCTCGCCCATCGGCGTGCCGTGGTGTGAGGGGTCGAGCCCCTGGTCGTAGAGGCCGTGGCCGACCTCGTGGAGAATGCCGAAGAAGGCGTCTGTGAACTGCTTGAGGTCGTAACGCGTGGTGATCCGGGTGTCTCCCGGTCCGATCCCGCTGCAGAACGGGTGCTCGGTCGTGTCGAGCCGCCCTTTTCGGAAGTCGAAACCGATTGCGGCGGCGACGGTCTCGCCGAACATCTTCTGGCGGTCGAGCGGGTATTCGCGGATCAGGATCGAGCGGTCGGGCTTCTTCTTCGACGCGGCGATCCCGGCCACCAGCGGCACCAGATCGTTGCGGAGCGCGGAGAACAATACGGCGAGATCCTTGCTCTTGGCACCGGGCTCATACTCGTCGATCAGGGCGTCGTACGCCTTGTCTTGAAAGCCGAGGCAGTCGGCCTCTTTCCGCTTGAGGGCGAAGATCGTTTCGAGAGTCGGTTTGAGCTTCCCGAAGTCGCGCTCGTGGCGGGCGACGACCCATTCCTGATGGCCGCGCGAAGTCGTGCGGGCCAGTTCCTCGACGAGGGTACGCGGGAGCTTTGTCAGGCGGTTGTACGAACGTCGCAACTCGCGGACGTTCACGGCGACGGGCGAGAGCGGGTCGGCGATCAGCGTGGAGGTTTCCATTTCACCGAGCAAGCCGCCGATTTACGGGTCGGTCGCCCGCTCGTGGTGCATGCCGGCCAGCACGCCCAACTGGGCGGCCCGGTGCTCGGCTCCTCCAGGGGGCATATAGGTTTGTTCGTCCCAGCCCAGCAATGATGAACACGACGCGAGCGTCGAAAGCTCCCGCGACCGGCGGATCAGCTCGTCGTAAGCGGCCTGTGCATGCATAAGGATTCGCCCAGGCACTTGAATGAGTGCTTGATACGGTGATTAAAATCAAGAAGAACGTCATCGTCCCTAAGAAAGACCGCGGATTCGGGACCGCCGATTCCAGCCTATAATCCTATCCCAGCCTCACCGTTTCGTGAAGATGTGTCCGGTTGCCGGGCGAAGAGGGGGAGGTTACCATCGCCCGACCGTTGCGCCCAACCGTCGCCGAGGACAGGTGCCGAGGAGCTTGGGTTCCGCCGGCTCGGCTCGGACCGGCGGGCCGCGTCCCGAGCGCCTTTTCCACCCTCCCCGGCCCCTGCCCTCGTGACGGGCTGTCGATCCCGGCGAGGGCCGCGCGACAGCAGGTGGTCAATGTCGCCCGGCGCGGCGGGATCTGTGCCGTGATCGGGGCAAAGGCCCCGGGCGGCTGGTCGGACCCGGGGCCGGTCATTGACGGCCTTCCGAACATATTCCGCCTGTCCGGGGTCGATAGAATAAGACGGCCACAAGCCGCGAAAGGATAGACCGATGACGATCGTTGAAACGATGAGGGTTAAGCTGAAAGAGTCGATGAAGGCGAGGGACGCCGTCCGCACGAATTTCCTCCGCTATTGGATCGCCCAGCTCACCCTGGGAACGGGGGCCGAGGTCGCCGACGCCGACGCGATCAAGAAGATGCGGGGGGTTTTGAAAGAGGCGAAAACCGGCCAGACCTCGTTCACCGACGACGACATCACCCTGCTTCAAGAATGGGTCCCCGCGACCCTCAGCGCCGAGCAAGTGGCGACGACCCTCGAATCCGCGCGCGAACAGATCAAGGCCGCACCGAAGGACGGCATGGCCATGGGAATCGCCATGAAAGCCCTGGCGGGGGCGGCCGTGGACAGCGAAGACGTGAAGGCCGTCGTCACAGTCATGCGTTCACAGGGCTGAGAGACAAATCCTGCCCCGTCCGCTCAGATTGCCATTGGGTTCGATCCGGAATCTGATTTCTCGCGAACGAATCGCGATCGAGAAGCCCATGGGAAATCGGCTTCGATCGGTGAATTCACCGCGATCGATCGAAAAACGATCGCCCTCTCCCCGGCTTCGCGGGGAGAGGGTAAGTTGACGATCCGGAAGGGTCGGTCTCGATCGGCGAGTTTTTGTTGCGCGCGATCCCATGCCGGCCGTTTGCAAGCCGTGTTATCCCCACGATCCATCCGGAGATTGACTTCGGTCGCGGAAGGGAGTCTGACGAGTCCTAAGCCGATCGCCCTCTCCCCGGCTTTGCGGGGAGAGGGTAAGGGGTGCGGGGTCCGGGAG
>JAYUFP010000250.1:0-6678 GCA_043738665.1 Isosphaeraceae bacterium | reverse complement strand
ACGCGATGTAACCCACCCAAACGGTGACCGAGAACTTGAAGCCCAGGCACCACTGGAAAAAGACCCCCCCCGCGATCGCGCCGGGGACGGCGAGCATCATGAGAAGGGCGTCGGCGAGGTCGTGATAGGTCCAGTAGAGGATCGCGAAAATGAGCAAGACGACCAGCGGCACGATCACCAGCAAGGTGTTCCGCGCCCGACGTTCGTGCTCGAACCGGCCCGTCCATTCGAGCACCACGCCTTCGGGGAGTTTGACCTCACGGGCGACGATATCGCGGGCCGAATCCACGAATGCGGTCGATGACATCCCCCGGACGTTGAGGCGAACATAGTTGCGGAGCAGGCTGTTCTCCCCTTTGATCGTCGCGGGGCCTTCGACGACTCGCACCTCGGCCACGTCGGAGAGTGCAACCTGCTTCAGTTTTCCGTCGGAGCCGACCTTGAGCGACGGGACGAGCACGTTGCCGATCGCCTGTTCGTCGCCGCGCCAGTCTCTTCCGTAGCGGACTCGCACCGGATGACTCTCGCGGCCTTCACGGGCCTTTGTGACAACGGTGCCACCCAAGGCGCTTTCGACCGCGGCGTTGATCGCGCCGATGGTCACGCCTTCCCGCGCGGCCCTTTCGCGGTCGGGGCGGACGTCGATATACCCTTTGCCGCGGACCGGGTCGGCCACGACGTCGGCGGCGTTCGGCAGCTTTTTGAGGACCGCGGCGACCCGCTCCGAAACGGCGACAACCTCGTCGAGCCGAGGCCCGAGCACGCGAACGCCGACATCGGTGTTGACCCCGGTCGCCAGCATGTCGACGCGGTTCTGGATCGGCATCGTCCAGACGTTGGTCCAGCCCGGCATCTGCACGGCCTGATCGAGGTCGGAGCCGAACCCGGCCAGTTCCTCGCGATCCTTCCGCCAGAGGGAAAGACGCGAGGCGAACGCGGCGGAAAGCTCGGACTGGAGGGCGTCGAGAACCGGGGCCGGGTCGGTGGCGAGGGTGGGCGTCGTCGCCTCGTGGTGATGGCCTTTGCGGTGGACGACGGGCGAGCCTTCGCGGAGCCCGCGAATCTCCTTCACGAGGGCAAGGAGGTTCGGGTGGTCCGAATCGCATTGGCTGATCAGTTCTTCGAGCGCCAGGCGCGTGAAGGTCTCGGCGGCGCGGGGGATGAGCTCGTCGTTGAGGGTGCCGATATGGGCGTGCCATCGCCGTTGCCGCTCGGCATGCGACGTGTCATCGGGGTCAGTCGCGGGCGTCCCGAGTTCGCGCTCAAACTCCCTGTTGCGCTGGTAGGCGTACTCGCGAATCGCGGCGTCGAAGAGGGGGAGGACGGCGTCGACGGTTGCGTTCAGCGTCGCGCCGGGGTCGGTGGGGAAGTGGATCAATCGACGACTCTTGAGAACCTCAAAGACCTCGCGGGTCTGACGCTCGGCGTCGGTTCGCGTGAGCTTCCGCTTCGGCCAGAGTTCCCTCGGACGGAAGTTGACCATCGTCTCGATCATGTCCATCGGCGCGGGGTCGCTGGGAGACTCGGCGCGTCCCGCCTTGCCGACCACCATGTCGACCTCCGGGAACCGGCAGAGGATCATGTCGCGCGCCTTGAGGTCGTCGATCGATTCGGTGATCGACGCGCGCGGAACGGTGATCGGCATGTCCATCACCATGCCTTCGTCGAGCGGTGTGATGAACTCGCGTCCCAGCGGCGTGATCGTGAAATCGGCCACCAGTGCGACGAGGACGAGGCCTGCCAGTCCGACCGTCCGACCGATGTGTGTTCGGGCACTCAATCCCACGGCAATCAGGGCGATCAAAAGTGCGACCCGGAACAGGATCACGTTCCCCACCGGAGCGAGCCCGACCACGAACGTGACGCCCAGAATCCAGACGAGCGGGGCAGGGCGGTCCAGCAGGGATGAAAGCACGGGTCGGTAGACGTCGATCACGCTCCGCACGAGCCGGCTCTCGCGCTCGCCGCGCATCCTTCCTTTGAGGAAGACCGTGCAGAGTGCGGGGACCAGCGTGACGGCGAGCATCGCCACCGCGAGCAACGCGAAGGACTTCGTGAACGCGAGCGGCCGGAACATCTTGCCTTCCATCCCTCCCAGCGCGAACACCGGCAGAAACGACAGGAGCATGATCAGGACCGAGAAGAAGATCGGCCGCCCGACCGTCTGGCACGCGGGCAAGACGATGGCGCGGATGTCGCCGCGGGCGGGCTCGTCGCCGAAGTGGTTGCGGAGGGCGTGCATCGCATTTTCGACCATGACGATCGACGAATCGACCAGCACGCCGACCGAGATCGCGATCCCCGCCAGGGACATCACGTTCGTCTGCACGTCCGCGATTCCCAGAGATCGCAACACCCCCATCATCGCGAACGACGCCAGGGCCGCGAGCGGCACCGTCAGCGCGATCACGAAGGACGCCCTTGCGTGAAAGAGGATTAGGAGGACGCAGACGGTGGACGTGATGATCGCCTCGGTGATCGTCCCCAGCACCGTATGCAAGGCCCCTCGGATCAGCGGCGTGCGGTCATAAAATGGGACGATCCGCACGCCTTTCGGCAAGCCGCGCTGGAGGTCGCGGATCTTTTCCTTGACGCGTCGCGTGACTTCCAGCGGGTTCTCGCCGTACGCCATCAAAACCACGCCGCCGGTCACCTCGTTGCCGTCTTTTTCCAGTACCCCGCGACGCGGGCCGGGGCCGATCGCGACCTTCGCCACATCCGCGACTCGCACCACGTCTGTCCCTTCGCCCGAGAGCACGGCATTCTCAAGGTCACGCACGGCCTGAGACGGGTCAAAGGAATCGTCGCCTTCAAGAGCCCCAAGCCTGCCGACACCGCGGACGATGTACTCGGCGTTCCCTTTCTGGATCAACGGCCCGCCCATCGATCCGTTGGACTGGGCCACGGCGGCGGCGACGCTCGCCATCGTGACGCGTCGCGAACGAAGTTTGTTCGGGTCGACGTTGACCTGGAACTCGATCGGATAACCGCCGACGCCGGCGACCTCCGCCACGCCGGGGACGCTCGAAAGCTGGGGGCGGATGAAGCCGTCCTGAATCGCTCGGAGCCTGCCCGGGTCAAGCCCGCCCCCTTCCACGCTGTACCAGTAAATCTGGCCGGTCGCGGCGGCGTCGGGAGGGGGCAGGGGGGCGACGCCTTCGGGCAAGAACTCGCGGGCTCTCGCCAGTCGGTCGGTCACACGATTCCGGGCGACGGCGAAGTCGACGGAGTCGTCGAAGATGACGTGGATCATCGAGAAGTTGAAGTCGCTCGACGAACGCACGACCCGCACACCGCGGACACCTTGCAATTGCGACGACAGCGGGAACGTGACCTGATCCTCGACCTCGCGGGGGCTATGGCCGAGCCACTCCGTGAAGACGATCACCTGGTTCTCGGACAGGTCGGGGATCGCGTCGACCGGCGTGTTGTACGCGGCGATCGCCCCCCAGATTCCGAGCAAGACCCCCGCGACGATCACCACAATACGGTTGTGGATCGAGAACGCGATCAGCCGGGCGATCATGGCCGGGGCGCCGGCGTGGCCGTATCATTCCAGCGAGGCAGATACTTCTCGGGCGAGTTCAAGAGCGGACCTTCGCACCCCTTGCAGCAGACGAGCACGGCGCGACCATTCGCCGTCACCTTCAACGGCACACCCATCGAGCCGAGCGGCTTCTTCGTGACCGGGCAGATCTTCTGACTGGCGACAAGTTCGCGTAGATCGGCGGGAATCGTCGATGTCGCGTCCGTGACGCTTGTCTCGGAAACGGGCTTGCGACCGGCCCCAAAGTAGGCCGACGCGAGCGCGGGATTGAGGCGGGTCTCGGCGTCGATCAGGAAGGTTCCGGCGGTCGCGACGCGGATTCCCGGTTCAAGTCCTCGAACGACCGGGTAAGCGTCACCGCAACGCGGGCCGACTTCGATCTCGACTCCGTCGAACATACCGGGCATCGTCTCGACGTAGACCACCGTGCGAAGCCCTGTGTCAACGACGGCCGATTCGGGCACCGTCATGACCTGTCCCGCGGGCCGATAGGTGATGATCCTCGGCACGAGCTTCATGCCGCCGCAGTCCTTGCAAAGTTCCCCGGCGCGATCGGCCGTGACCGTCGGGTGCATCGGGCACCACCAGCCGATCCGTTGATTGTCGAGGAGAGGCTGAGGTTCCAGCGCCCCTTTTCCGTCGACCGGGCACTTGCCGCTCGCCAGGGCAAGCACCTCCGCGTGCAACGGGCAAAGGTACGCGGTCTTTGGCTCCCCTTTCCGTAAAGGGGGAGGGTCCGATGGCTGCGAGCGGAACGGCTCTCGCTCGGCGACGGCACTCCGCAAGCGGACCGTGCCTTGCGTGCCGGGGCGGACTTCGGTTTCCTCGCTGTCCAAAGCCAGGATCACCTCGCCTTGACGGACCTCCCGCACCCTGGCCGAGAGGGTTCCGGCCGGCCGGCCTTCAAACATCAATTCGGCGGTCTGTCCTTCACGGATCCACGACAGATCCTGCGAGGAGCCTTCCGCGACGATCTCCCTTTCCCTCACGACGCCGACCAGCCTTGTCTCTCGCATCAAGGCTTGATACGACACGGGAGTCGTCCGCACTCCCGCGAGCTGCACGCGGTACGGCGAGAGCTGCATCCGGGCGACGACCCCAGAGGGCAGCGGCACGGCCTCCCCGCGCTTGCGGCGGACGAGGCCCATGTTGCAGATCCCGCACTTGCCCGGCCAGTCGGAAAGAACCCCGGGGTCCATCGGGCAAAAATACTCGGTGTCGTTGGAGACACTCGCAGGCTTCGCCGTCGTGCCCGTCGCCAGCCGAATCAGCCGCTCGCCTTGATTTCGTACCGCGTCCCATTTGCCGACCAGGACAAATGCCGCCGCCAACACGATGATAAACCTTAGACGGACCTGCAAGGCGCGGAGGATCAAGCCGGGAGTTCCGCCGTTTGGAAAGTTCAAAACGTTTTCGTGCGACAGGTGAGGATCTTCGTGAGGATCGGTCATGGCGTTTTCGGCGAGTCGGAGGACTTTTCCTTGAACTTGACTTTCTCGTCGTCCATCGGGTGCATCCAGTGCGCGATCATGTCGAAGTCTTCTTTACGCCAGACCCAGAGCGGGCGTTCGCCGATCACCAGGAACCGGACCACCGACGTTTCCTCGGGTTCGTCGAACCGAAGCCGGACCGCGTATCCCCGACCCTTCTCGACATTCACTTCGCCGAGGATTTCGAAGCCGACGAGGCGCTGTCCCGGCTTGCGTTGTTTGTCGACCACATGGACGTCGGACTCCGGCCCCACGCCGTCCTCCGCGGGTCGCCCCGCACGCCAGGCTTCGAGGACGGCGTTCAACGCCTCCCGAGAGGCCCCGGGGGGCGGATTGAACCGCTCGAAACCGACAGGCGATTTGCGACAGCCGACAACCCCGAGGAGGATGCTCAACCCTACCACGGCGATCGTCCGCTTGCCGTACAAGTTTCGTGCGGGTAAAGTTAACATGAGTGTCCACGATCCAATTCTGTCGGCCGTCGCGTTTCTATTGTCGGATGACGGAACCTTGCTCGACAAGGGGAGCCGGGGCATGTTCTCCCAGTCCCAGCACGACTTGATCCGGTTTGTCAGCTGCGCATTGATCGCGCTGGCCGCTGGATCGGTTGCGCCCTCGCGAGTCTCCGCGGGGTGTGTGGGGCACAACACGCCGGTCGGTGAGCGGGCCATGGAACTCTCGCGTCTGGAAGTGCTGAACCCGGCCGACGTTCCCCCGACGGAACTGCCCGGGCTTCCCTCCTCGTGCGGGGGGCCGAATTGCTCGGGCCGCGACACTCCGATTCAGCTCCCTTCGCTCAAGAAAACCGTGGGGGTCGATCCCGGGTTGGTCATCCCTGGATTCGCCATCGTTTTCGACGCCGAAAGGATCTCGCCCCTCGCGCACGATCCGCGACGGTCGCAACGACACGGCTGCAGGATCGACCGGCCGCCTCGATTTCTGAATGAATCATCTCGCGCCACATTCCGGTAAATCCCGCGGGGGCTTGAGTCGACTTCGCCGTCGCTCTCGTTCGCGCGACGATTGATCTCCGTCGGGCTATCGACCCGATCTCAATTCCTTCGTATCATCCTCATTCTTCCCACGCCCTGTTCAGAGGACCGACATGCGCCGACTTCGTAAAGGTTTCACGCTGATCGAGCTTCTGGTCGTGATCGCGATCATCGCCGTCTTGATCGCCTTGTTGCTCCCCGCCGTTCAGTCGGCGAGAGAGGCCGCTCGGCGGGCTCAGTGCATCAATAACTTCAAGCAGATCGGGCTCGGGATTCATAACTATCTGAGCACCTTCCAGGTTCTCCCGTTCGGAAAAGGGGGGAGCTACGCGACCGTGTTGCCGGGCACCCCGGTTTACGCGCGTTGGTCGTGCAACAGCCAGCTCCTGATGTTCCTCGAACAGGGGAACCTCTACAACTCGATCAACTTCAGCCTTCCGCCGGAAACCCCGGGGATGGCGGGCGCTGTTCCGTTCATGCCGGCGTATCAGAACCCCAACCGAGAGAACGCGACGGCCAGCCGGACGCAAATCGCCATGTACCTCTGTCCTTCCGACGCGCCGCCGCTGGCGGAATGGGCCGGGGCCACGAACTATCTGGGCAACCTGCAAACTTGGGCGTGCGACCTGAGTGAGTCGAACCCTTCCAC
>JAYUFP010000249.1:0-18968 GCA_043738665.1 Isosphaeraceae bacterium | reverse complement strand
GAACCGACGATCGTCGAGGCGATGCTTTCCGACGGGGAACTCCCGAATCTTGCCCGTTTGCGAGCCAAAGGAGGGAGTTCGCGCGTCGCGACGACCTCCCCCGCCCAGACTCCGGTAGCCTGGTCGACCTTCGCGACCGGGACCAACCCGGGCGGACACGGGATTTTCGATTTCCTGAGGCGGAATCCGAAGACCTATCTCCCCGACGTCGCCCTCAACGCGTACGAAGTCCGAGGCGCGTTTCTTCCGCCGCGAGTGGTCAACCTCCGAAAAGGGACTCCGGTCTGGGAGGTTCTGGGAGCGGCCGGAGTGGGCTCGACGATCATTCGCTGCCCCGTAACCTATCCCCCCGACACAGTCCGGGGGCGGATGCTCTCGGGAATGGGCGTCCCCGACATCCGCGGCGGGTTCGGCACGCCGACCTTTTTCACAAGCGACCAAACGGCGGCCGCTCGTGAGAGTGAGAATCTCGTTAAAGTGACACTCGGAGCCGGCGGAGTTGTCGAGACGGCGCTCAACGGACCCCGACAACCTCGCGGAAAGCCCGAGCTTCGGTTCGACCTCGGAATCGAGCCGAGCACCGACGCCCGCAAGGTCGTCATCCGCTCGGCCGGCTCGCCAACGCTTCTGGAAGTTCGCGAAGGTGAGTGGAGTGATTGGCTCCGTGTGAAGTTCAAGGTGGGCCTGCTCCAGTCGATCCGCGGTCTTGTCCGGTTCCACCTCGCGCGACTGGGTCCGCCGTTCGAACTTTACGCCTCGCCGGTCAATTTCGACCCCGAAGCGCCGATGTTCCCGATCAGCCATCCGCCCGAATATTCGCAGGAAATGGCCGGGGTGATCGGTCCGTACCACACGACGGGGATGGTCGAGGACCACACCGGGATGAACAACGAACGGTTCGGCGAAGCCGCCTATCTCGACCAGTGCGACCTGGCCTGGCGCGAACGCGAGGCGATGATGCTTCACGAACTGAAGCGGTTCCACGCCGGGCTGTTCTACTGCCTGTTCGACACCCCGGACCGGGTCCAGCACCTGTTCTGGAGGTTCCGAGAACCCGACCACCCGGCAAACCGCGGCGAGCCGCCCGATCGTGAATGGACAAGGGTCATCGAAGACACTTACAAGCGGGCCGACGCGGTCCTCGGCAAGGCGCTCGAATTCGCCGACGACGAGACCCTCGTCATCGCTCTGAGCGACCACGGTTTCGGCAGCTTCCGGCGCGGGGTGAACTTGAACACACTCTTGCACGAATTGGGACTTCTGAACTTTCAGGGAGGGGTGGAGCCCGGCCCCGAGGCGGGTGATTTTCTCCGTCAGGTCGACTGGTCGCGAACCCAGGCCTACGCGCTGGGACTGGGAGGCATTTATCTCAATCTCCAGGGTCGCGAGCGTGACGGTCAGGTTTCGGTCGAGAATGCCGACGCCTTGAAATCAAAGCTCGTCGAGCGGCTCACGGGCCTGGTCGACCCTGAAAGGAATGCGACGGCGATCGTCAGGGCTCGCCGTCGCGAATCGGTGTATTCGGGTCCTTGCACGGGATCGGCCCCCGACGTTGTGGTGGACTTCGCCGCGGGATACCGGGCCTCGTGGGGCACGAGCCTGGGCGGCGCACCCGTCGGGCGGTTTGAGGACAACACTCACAAATGGAGCGGCGATCATATCGTCGATCCACGACTTGTACCGGGAGTCCTTTTCATGAGTCGACCATTCCGGGTCGATGACGCCGCATTGACCGATCTGGCGCCGACGATCCTTGAAGCGCTGGGGGTTGCGAAAGGTGCGGCGATGGAAGGGAAATCCTTGCTGTCATGAAGACATTCGTCATCGAAATTTAGAAGTACGTTCCTATCGACCGGATCGGGAGTGCGGTGCTCCCGCCGAGCCGAGTTCTCGCCAAGCTCGGCTGGAGCCTCCTACCGCCGAATTCTCATGACGCCTGGTCGGTCAAAGGCGATCACGATCGATCCATGGAAAGGAGCCGCGACTCATGGACGAGTCTACCGTCGAAACTCCGGCCCGGGACTCCGGACTTCAAATTCCGAAAGCCGCACTCGGTTTCGGACTGATCTGCGGATGGGCTGAACTGAGCGTCATGATCGCGAGAAAGGCCGTTGACCCGAGCATCTCGATGGCCGCGCTGCGGACCAACCGGCACTGGCTGTGGATGATTCCCCTTTCGGGCGTGGTCCTGCTCGGCGTCGTGGGATTGTTCCTTGCGGTGATCGCCAGGTTAAGGCCGTCGGTCATCCGAGCGATCGCCTACCGACTTCTGGTCGCGGTCGCGGTCGCCTCGCCACTCCTGGCGATCGAACGGGTCTATCTTTGGGCGAGTCTGACACTGGCGTGCGGCTTCGGCCTCCGTTTCGGGCCGTTGATCGAGCGGTTAGCCCTCGGACACCGGCGCTTCATTCGGGCCGCTCTGTCGGCCCTGGGAATCGGCCTCGTCGCCTTGATCGGAGTGGAGTCCTACCGGGTGACCGCGGTCGAGAGTCGTTCCCGCGCCGGTCGGCCGCCGGCGGCTTCCGCCTCCCCGAATCTGCTCTTTCTCGTGATGGATAATGTCCGTGCGGACGCCCTGAGCCTTTACGGTAACTCACGACCGACGACACCGAACCTTGAACGGCTCTCCCGCGGAGGTGTCCGCTTCAACCAGGCGAGGTCGACGGCCCCGTGGACACTCCCATCGCATGCGAGCATGTTTACAGGGCGTTGGAGTCACGAACTCAAGTTCGGCTGGGATTTGCCTCTCGACGCGAGCGAACCGACCCTCGCGGAGTTCCTGGGGGCTCAGGGTTATGCCACGGCAGGGTTCGTCGGCAATACCTATTACGGCAACGCCCTGTACGGTCTCGCTCGCGGGTTCGACCGCTACGACGACTGCTACGAGAACAAGACGATCTCGCCCTTCGAAGTCGTGCGAAGCTCGGGGCTCGGTAAGCGCGTGCTTCAGGTCTTCGGAGTACCGATCGACGTCGAGCGGGGGGGAACCTCGGTCCGGAAGACGGCCGAGATGATCAACCGCGACGTCGTCGAGTGGCTCGGCGAGAAGCCCGCGGACCGGCCGTTCTTCGTCTTCGTGAACTACTTCGACGCGCACGGCCCGTTCGTCCCACCCGAAGGCCCCGACCCACGCTTCGGCCTGGCCGCGCTTCCGAAGGCGGAGCGGGCGGCAATCATCAGGCGCTATAAGCGCGTTTCGACGCGGACAAACACGCCGGCCGACGGCCCGCCGGAGGACGTTCTCCGCGACGCGACGTCTCTGTTCAGGGATTCTTACGAAAGCTGCATCGCTTACCTCGATCGCCAGATTGGCGACCTGTTCGACGCGCTCGAAGAGAAAGGTCTGCTCGAAAACACGATGATCGTCGTGACCTCCGACCACGGCGAGAGCTTCCGCGAACACGGCTTTTTCGGACACGGGCTGAGCCTTTATCGTCAGGAGGTCCACGTCCCGCTACTGGTCATTCCACCCGTGTCCAAGCCTGGAATCCGCGTCGTGGATCAGGCTGTCAGCCTGCGCGACTTGCCTGCGACCAGTGTCGGGCTACTTGGCCTGGGCGATCGCTCGCCGTTCCCTGGACAAAGACTCGATGCGTTCTGGAGCCGCGACAAGTACGGTGGAGACCCGTCACCGGTCCTCATGGAAGTCGCCCATCAGAGCCGACTCGCCCCGACCGCGATCTTGCCCGCGAGCGTCGGATCGGTCGAAGCGGTCCTGGGCGAAGGCAAGGTTTTCATCCGGAACCGGAACGGTCGTGAGGAGCTTTACGACCTGATCGCCGATCCTCACGATCTGACGAACCAGATCGATTTCGCCCCGCTTCAGCCCACGGTTCAGAAGCTACGGGATCGGCTCGAGAGATTGCGGTCCGCCGGAGATTTCGGAATCCCGGCCTCCCGCGGCACAATCGCCGAGAACCACGGCGGCCGTTCCACCGCCCGACGATCGGCGGCTCCAATGCGAGCGATCCTACGGTGATGCCGTTCGGAAGACTTGCGGTCCCGGGGGTCCGGCACGTAGTCTAAAACGTGAAATCCTAGGGGGCCGCGGCCCTTTGAGATTCCGACAAAAAGGCCGAGGCTTCCCCCCCCTTGGAACTCGACCCGCCAGTCGCCTTCGTCGCCTCAGGAGCGAATGAGATGCACACTTTGAAAACCATCCGACGGGTCACGGTTTACGCCGCGCAAGGCCACGAAAAGAGTCTGATCGAACATTTTCTTGGTTTCGGAGCCAAAGGTTATACGATCACCGAGACCCGCGGCCTTGGCGAGCACGCCGCACTCGACGACCCCCTCGCCCGCTCAACTCATGTGCGCATCGAGCTTCTCGTTCAACTCGATGCCGCCGAGAAGATCATGACCTATCTCGCCGGACTCTCCGCCCGACACCTGCCGATCCAGGCCTGCGTCGATAGCGTCGATGTCTTCGGAGCCGAACACTTCTGAATCAAAGCCCGATGGCATGCCGATCCGTCTCGCCTCTTCCCCCTCACCCCTGAGGTTCCGCCGATGCACCGGGCCATGCCGCCGTTCGCCATGCTCTTGACGATCTCCTTCATTACGAACTTGCCCGCCAAGGCGCAGACCCCGGATACCCGGCCCGACGCCGTGCGTGACGTCTTCAACAAGCATGTCGTCGTGGCGCAAGAGGGTCACGCCGCGGACATCGGTCGCGAAATCCTCCGTCGCGGCGGGAACGCCGTGGACGCGGCCGTGGCGACCGCGTTCGCACTCGCCGTCACTCACCCCGCGGCCGGAAATCTTGGCGGCGGAGGTTTCATCGTCGCCTTCGACGCCAAAACGTCGCGCGTTCGGACCTTTGACTTCCGGGAGACCGCGCCCGCGGCGGCCACCCCCACGATGTATCTCGGACCCGACGGCAAGCTCCTCCCCCGTCACCGCGCCGGGGCGAGCGCGTCAGGCGTTCCCGGAACGGTTCGAGGCTTGGAGCGCGCCCACAAGTCGCTGGGAGCCCTGCCTTGGCTCGACCTGGTACGCCCCGCCGCGAAACTCGCCCGAGACGGTTTCCCGGTTTCCGATGCGCTCGCGAAATCACTCAACGCCCAGCTCTTCGACGGCCACGCCGACCCGCTGGAAACAACCCCGACTACCGCGGGTGTGCCAAAATCGAATGACAATCCGGAACTGATCGCTCGACGCGACGACCTCCGTTCCCACGCCGAACGTCTCGCCGACTTCCCCGAAAGCATCGCCGCCTTTCGCAAGCCGGACGGAGCCCCATGGAAAGGAGGCGACCGTCTCATCCAACGCGACCTTGCCACGACCCTCGAACGGATCGCAACTGACGGAGCAGACGAGTTTTATACGGGGAGAACCGCGGAACTTCTGGCGACTTACCATGCCAGGCACGACGGGCTCCTTACGAGGAAAGACCTCGAAGCATACCAGGCCAAGGAGCGCCCACCAGTCCATACCAAGTTCCGCGGGTATGAAGTCTTCGGGATGGGGCCTGTGGCCTCGGGAGGCATCGTGCTCGCGGAGATGCTCGGCATCCTTGAAACGTTCGACCTCAAGGCCGACGGCCCTCGATCTCCTCGAACCCTTCACCGCGTGACCGAAGCCCAGCGCCGCGCGTATTTTACCCGGGCGACCCGACTCGCGGATCCCGGATTCATGAACGTTCCGGTCGAGGAGCTCGTCTCCAGGGAACGTGCCCGAGAGCTCGCCCTGTCGATCACCGATCATGCGACGCCGAGTGTCGCTTTCGCCCCTTTCAAGGTCACCGGAGCCGAGAGCCGCGAGACGACTCACCTCTCGACGTACGACCATGCCGGCAACGCCGTTGCCCTCACCTACACCCTGGAGGAAGGCTACGGCTGTAAGGCGGTCGCCGAAGGCACGGGCTTCCTCCTGAACAACGAGATGGGCGACTTCAACCTGATCCCCGGCAGGACCGACTCCAGCGGCCGGATCGGCACGACGCCGAACTTGATCGCCCCCGGCAAACGGATGCTCAGCTCTCAGTCTCCCACGATCGTGCTCAAAGACGGGAAAGTCCGCCTCGTAACGGGTTCACCGGGCGGCAGGACGATCCCGAACACGGTTCTCTGGGTCGTGCTGAACGTGCTCGAGTTCGGCATGGACCCCCGCGCCGCCGTCAACGCCCCGCGAACACACCACGCCTGGTTTCCCGACACGGTTACGCTCGAAGGAAACACTTGGGACGCGTCGACCATTGAGGCGCTCCGCACCATGGGGCACTCGGTCCGCTTCACAGCCCTTCAAGGCGATGCCCATACGATCGTGATCGACCCCTCCGACGGGCGAATCCACGGGATCGCCGACCGCCGTCGACTCACGGAGAAAGCGTCGGGAGATTGACCGCCAACGCCGTCATTGCCAAGAACGGCTTGATCCCGACTCCGATCGATTTGACGCACTCGGCAAACAAGGCCTAGGCTTCTTTCGATTGCCCGTCACGGAACGTGTAACCGATCGTTCAGGAAAGGGATGAAGGCCTCGAGCCCTCCCTTTGATTTCAAACCGCAACCCTGACAAGTTGCGGCGCGACCGCCGCACGCGCCGTTTTCATCTTCCCGATTCACGCCTTTTCCCGGCGGACCCTTCGATGCCGCGCATTCCCCACTCGCTGAGCCCGACGATCCTGCTCAGAATCAGCGACGGCAGTTTCCACATGCACAAAGCTTTCAACGACTTCGGGCAAGCCGTGAGAAGTGCGGAGGCCTACTCGGGCGCGGGCTTTTCGGTGGCGATGATCTCGGCCACCGGCCGGTTCATCATGGCGTTCGACCCTCGAGGAGTTCGTTCCCCGGCCTGAATCGCGCGTGGTTTCACTGGGCGGCAGGCGGACCTGATCGGAAAAACGCGAGAAAAACCCAAGGGAAAATCAAGCCGGCATGGCCTCTGGCCCGATTTTTCAGCAAGGTTCGGCACCGCGCGCCGAACGCCGTTCGAGTCTACGGACTCGGACAAGTCCCTTCGGCGCGCGAGACAGGACGTCGGACTGAAATTCGTTTCACAAGGAAGATCAAGCATGGCAAAGAAAGCCGCTCCGAAGGCCGCCGAGACCAAACCCGCGGCCGCGCCTGCCCCCGCGGAGAAAAAGCCCGTCGTCAAAACGGCCACCAAGGCCGAGATCTTCGATGAGCTCGCCGAGAAGACCGGGCTGAGCAAGAAGGACATCGCCGGCGTGTTCACAGCCCTGAGTGACCTGATCGGCCAGGAACTCGGGAAGAAGGGTCCCGGCTTGTTCACGATGCCCGGGCTCTTGAAGTTGAAGGTGGTCCGCCGCCCCGCCACGAAGGCCAAGCAAGGGATCAACCCTTTCACCAAGGTACCGATGACCATCAAGGCCAAGCCCGCGACGAATGTCGTGAAGGCCCTGCCGCTTAAGGGTCTGAAGGAACTCGTCTGAAAACGCTCGGAACGTCGCCGGATTCGCTCGTTGACCGCCCGCACTGAGTCCGGCGATCGTTCCCAACGATTGAGCGTTGCGCAGATATGCAACGTTTTTCGGACCGTCCAATGAAGCACGGACGTTTTGGGCTGACCCCCATTTCTTGGTCCAGAGATCATGTGAATCACCGGTTCGGGGGTTCAGTAGTCGGCGGATCGAACTTTACCTCTTCCGTCGGCACGTATCTCGGACACATGGCCGAGAATTCGCCCGGGGTCTGATCGCCCAAAGAACTGTGCGGGCGTTCGGTATTGGACTCCTCCTTCCAGAGCGAGCCCAACGCTCGTGCCTGCGATTCGCTCTCGAATTCCTCACGGTTCAGAAATTCATCACGTCGCCCGCTGTGAAACGACTCCGCAAAGCCATTTTGCCAGGGACTTCCCGGCGCGGCGTACAGCGTCCCGGAGCCCATTTCCTCGAGCCAGGACTTTACCGCATGAGCCGCGAACTCAGTGCCGTTGTCGCTGCGAATGCGATGCGGAAGACCTCCACGCTTCTCCGCGACCTCTGCCAAGATCGCGCGGATGTTCTCGGCGGTCATGCGGCGTCGCGGATCCAACGCCAGGCATTCTCGGGTGTATTCATCGATCAGACTTAACCATTTGAGACTTCGTCCGTCACTCGTGCGATCGAAGCTGAAATCCCAGGTCCACACGTCGTCTTTTCCACGCGAAGGGCGGAGATGGCACGCGTTCTGATCCTGGCCGTGGAAACGCCGAGGCTTGAAAATGGCTCGCGGCCCTGCCAATTTCAGCCCCGACTGCCGCCAGAGCCGGCGCACCGCGTTCTTGTTGACCGACCAGCCTTCACGATTCAGACGATCCCAGATCCGGCGATAGCCGTATCGGGTGTGTCTCACGGCCAGTTCCTCGATCCGCCGCGCCAACGCCGCTTGTTCGTCGCTCCGCACCGGCGTGTCGCGGAGGCCGGATCGAGCCAACCCCAGAGCCCGTGAGACACGACGCAGCGACACCTGGAACTGAGCACCGATCTCGGCGGCGATCAGGCGGCGTCGAGGAGCGGTCATGGTTTTTTTAACAATGAGCCGACAGAAGGCTAGAAATCGTCCTCGTTCCCACGGAGGACCGTGGGAACGAGTCGCGCCGGGCTCTTTAGCTCTGTGTCGGGTCGTTGTTTTTTAAGGCCTCCTGAAGCATGCGACGGTCGAGCGCCAACTCGGCGACGAGGAGCTTGAGTCGATCGACCTCGGCTTCGAGTTCCGTGACGCGGAGTTGTTCCTTCGAGGCCGGGTTCTCCAGAAGGGTCTTCCAGCGGTAGTAGGTTGCGGGAGTGATGCCTGCCTTGCGACAGGCTTGATTGACGTTCAAACCGCCGTCAAGGTCGGTTTGGAAGTCGCGGAGAATGGTCGCCATCTTGTCGGGTGCCGGTCGTTTTCGGATGGGTCGCTCCCTGGCTCTCCGCCGGTTGTACGATTCCCATTAAAACTGGACCCGATGATGGGGGGCAGGCCAATCCATCATCCGGAATCTGCAGTCCGCCCTCTTCCTCCTCCTCATTGCGGTGGCGCGACTTTGCGAATCCGATGGTTTTCCGTGTCGCCTATATAAACCGATCCGTCGGGTCCCACCGCGACTCCGTGTGGTCTTGCGAGTCCCGCGGCGGTTGCGGGTCCGCCGTCGCCTCCTCCGCCGACCCGGCCGTTCCCGGCGATCGTGGTGATGATCCCGGTCTTGATGTCGATCCGTCGGATCGTCTGGTTCTCGGTGTCGACGATAAAGAGGTTGCCGGCGGGGTCGACCGCGAGTTCTTTCGGCCCGTTGAACGTGGCCTTGAGCGCGGGTCCGCCGTCACCGGAATTGCCTTTGGCACCCGTCCCTGCCACGAGGGAGATCGTCCCGGTTTTCGGGTCGATTGCCCGGAGTGCGTTGCCTTGCCGTTCGAGAACGTAAACCGTCCCGTCGGGTCCAACCTCCACGGCGCGTGCCCCGGCGATCGAGGCCGAAATCGCCGGGCCGCCGTCGCCTTCGTGGCGGCCCTTCCCGGTCCCTGCGTACGTGCGGATCAGGCCGGTCGTCAGGTCGATGGCTCGGACGCGATGGTCGGCGACGTCCGCGATGAAGAGCGTTTTTCCCGAGGCGTCGAGCGCGACGCCGTTGGGTTCGACGAGCCCCGCTTTCGCCGCGGGGCCGCCGTCGCCTGAGAACGCCTTGGAGCCGTCGCCTGCCACGGTTGACATGACTCCCGTCTTGCCATCGACCTTGCGGACGCGGCGGTTGAGCCGGTCGGCGATGAAGAGGTTATTCTCCGAGTCGAGGACGATCCCGTAAGGCTCGTCCATCCGCGCCGAGGTGGCCGGGCCGCCGTCTCCCAAGAATCCTCTGTGGCCGTCTCCCGCGACCCGGGTAATCGCTTGGGTCTTCGCGTCCACCTTCAGGACGCTGTGATTGAAGGTATCCGAGAGGTAAAGATTTCCAGATCTGTCGAAGGCTACGTCGAACGGGTTGTTGAGAGTCGGCTGTCGCGAGGGGTCGGACCCGGCGCTATAGGCTTGCCCCCCTTTACCCACGGCCGTGGTGATGACCGGAGAGGGGTCTTCGGCGGCTCCGACGAATGCGGTGGAGCCGCCGATCAGCAGGAGAGCTAGCCATTCCCGGTTCATGGTGGATCGTTCCAGTTCCGCGTTGTGGTTGATCTCGCGAGCGGAAATCGTACAACGGACCCGGGCAGGGAGAAAGGAGAATGACCGATGACCAATGGCCGATGTCGGATTTGTTGTTACGTCATCGTCCATCGGTCATGGGTCATCGGTCATGGGTCATGGGTCATCGGTCATCGGTCATCGTCTACCCCGCGGCTCAGGGAACCGCGTTTGGCGCGGGTGCCGGGGCCGGCGCGGGGCGTCCGCGAGGGGCTCCGGTTCCGGGGGCGGGCTGAGGCCCGAAGTGGTTGAAGTCCATCCCGGAGAAAAACGTGGTGGCCGCCTTCGGGTTCGGCGGCGGCGGGGCGGCGGCACCGGCATCGGCGACGGCGACCGGAGCCCCGGAGTACGCCTGGTCGCGGAGGGTCACCAGAAGCGGGTAAAGCTGTTCGTACGCGGTGGCCTGCTCGGGGGTCTTGGTGACGCCGAATCGGAGGTTGAACGTATGCATGAACGTCAGCAGATGACCCAGAGTCGTGGTGGGGAACTGGTCGAGTCCTTTGAGGAACATGGCGACGTCAGGGGAGGCGAGCATCTTGGTCAGGCCGTAGAGGGCCTTCAGGAAGTTGTCGGCCTCGTCTCGGTTTTTCGTGCCCCTGGGCAGCGTGGCCGTGACCTTGTCTTGAAGGGCTTTGATCGCCGCGCGGCCCTTCGCGAGCGTCTCGGGTGAAATCTGGCTTCCTGCGCTGCTGGTGCTTTCCTCGCGAGCCTTTGTGACGATGGCCTTGAGCGCCGCCCGTTCGTCCGCGAAGGCGGGGTTGGTCAGGAGCTCGTCGGGCACGCCGCGGGAGCTGAGGTCTTCCAGGCTGATCGCGATCATCCGCGCGGCGTACTGGAACTCGATGTTCTTGACCAGGCCGCTCGCCACCGGCCGGGTGGCCTTCTGGACGGCCTGGGTGTACACCTTGGGGTTGGTCAGGTCGTCGAGGACGACGTTCATGGCGTCGCCATCGCGGACGTCGCTGGCGGTCGGGGTCTCTCGGAGTCGTTTGGAGGTCGCGGCGGCGGCCTCGTTGGTGCGCTTGATGTAGTCGTTTTGCCGGGCGCTGTAGTTCTGGGCCTTGTTCGCGTTCACGGCGTGGATGTATTCGTTCATTTGCATGGCCGTGTTGGCGTTCATCGCGCGGGCTTGAGCGGTCTGCTGATTGTAAGCGCCGGCGCCCGCGGCGAAGGCGCCCATGCCACGCGCGGAGTCGCCTTGGATCGTCGACGCCCCTCCTCCCCATCCGCCCCAACCGGAGTACCCTCCCGGGTAGGCGTACTGCGCTTGGGCCGTGGCCGCCGGGATGGCGATCAAAACGGCAAAAACAAAGGCGGGTCGCAATCGACGCAACATCGATGTCTCTCCCGAAACAAAAGTGAAGGGACCGTTCCGTCGGGGAACGCGACCCGGAGCGAACCTACGCGGTGGCAACCGGTCTGAACCCGGTCCGCGACTTGAGCCCTAAGCCGTCTGACATGTGAGAAGAGTCTTACCTCCGGGAAAACACGATTATAAAAGGCGGGACGCCGCGCAGACAGTCTCCCGTTCAGGATTCCGAAAGTGGGATGAAGGATGACGAAGGATTGATGACGGAGAACGGACTGAACGCCGCCAGGCGAGGGGCTCCTGGCTCCGTCATCCGTGATCCGACATCGGCCATTTCCAACGGCCGCGCGAATTTCGGCAATTCGCGGGTTTTCAGGGACTGGATGAGGTTGTCTCTTTCGCCGTCTCGGCTATGATGGAGTATCTTTTTTGCCCGCCGGCTCAGATCCGACACCTTTCGGAACCCTCGCACGTCGCGATCAGGAGCACCTGCGCTCATGGCTGATATCGTCATCATCAACCCCAGGTTCGAGATCTCGTACTGGGGGATGGAACATACGTTGCCCTATCTCGGCAAGCGCGCGAACCTTCCCGTCGCCAGCTTGCCCCTTCTGGCAGCGCTCACGCCGCCGGAACATACCGTTACGCTGATTGACGAAAACGTCGAGCCGATCAACTTCGAACGCTGCGCCCAGGCCGACATCGTCGGCGTCACCGGGATGAGCGTCCAGCGCCACCGGATGAAAGAGATCCTCGCCGAACTCAAGAAGCGGGGCGTCTTCACCGCGGTCGGCGGCCCGCTCGTGACCGTCCTTGAAGACTACTTCGACGGCCTGGCCGACGTCGTCTTCATCGGAGAAGCCGAGACCACCTGGCCCCAGTTCCTCAACGAGTGGAAACAAGGCCTCAACCAGACCCGCTACGAGCAGATCGAAAAGTCGGACATGACGCAAGTGCCGACTCCCCGGTTCGACCTGCTCAAGATGCACCATTACGCCTTCGGAAGCATGCAGTTCTCTCGGGGCTGCCCGTTCCAGTGCGAGTTCTGCGACATCATCATCACGTTCGGCCGCAAACCGCGGATCAAGACCTCCGCGCAGATCATCGCGGAGCTTGATGCGATGCTCGCGCAGAAGGTCAAGATCGCGTTCGTGGTCGATGACAACCTCATCGGCAACAAGCGCGCGATCAAGCCCGTCCTCGCCGACGTTGTCGCCTGGCAGGAAAAACACGGCTACCCGCTGACGCTCTTCACCGAGGCGTCGATCGACCTCGCCGACGACGCCGAGCTGATGAAGGTGATGAGCGACGCCAACATCATCGCCGTCTTTATCGGGATCGAGAGCCCGAACGAGGCGTCTCTTCGCGAGACCAAGAAGTTTCAAAACGTCCGAGCCGGCGGCACGATCCTCGAAAAGGTACACCGGATTCAAGACGCCGGCATGGACGTCTGGTGCGGGATGATCCTCGGCTTCGACAACGACGACGAGACCATCTTCGACGCCCAGCGCGAGTTCATCAAAGACGCCCGGATTGCCAACTCAATGACCGGAATGCTCTGGGCCTTCCGGAAGACTCCCCTCTACGACCGCCTCCTCGCCGAGGGCCGGCTCGACCCCTCCGACGAACCTGAGTTCGGCACGAACGTGATCCCCCTCAAGATCACGAGAGAAGCGCTCCGCGACGGCTACATCGACGTGATGAACGACCTGTACACGGCCGAGAACTTCTTTGGAAGGCTCGACGCCCTGATGATCGACGGCAAGCTCGACATGGGCAGGGGACGCTCGCGCTATTGGAAGAAACATCCGCTGACGTATTTAAAATGGCAATCGCTCTGGCTCGTCCAGTCGATCGGCCTTTACGTCCGCCTGATGACGGGAATCCCTGAGAGAAAGCTCCGCAAGGAGTACCACAAGCGCGTCATGAACCTCGTCCGGAAGCGCTGGGATCCGGGACTCTGGCTCTATTATCTCATTAAAGTCGCCTTTCATTACCACGCCAATACGCTGGCGACCAACATGGCGACGGGGAAGTCGGCGATTGTGAATTCGTATTGATTCAATCAAACTTGGGCGCGCAAAACGGGAATGGACGAAAACACGATTTCCGAACGTATCCGCCGGCAACTGGACAAACTTTCCCCCGACCCGCGAGCCAAGGCTGAGGCGGTTGTGACCCGCACCCAATCGCCCGAGTAACGTGCGAACGAGGCGGTCGTACGCTCGGAACTTGATCGCGAGTTCCGAGAAACCGGCAGAATTGCCGCCTTGGGAGATTCCCTCTCGGAGACGGATCCGCACTCTCTCAAGAATTTTCTCGCGACACTTCGCCGCGCGCGGGAGTCGCGGGGGCTAAGCCTGTCCGACATCGCCGAGCGCTCCGGAATCGACAAGGCCGCCCTGAGTCGGCTCGAAAACGGCCGGCAACTGAATCCGACTTTTCAGACGCCGGCACGCTACGCCCATGCCATCGGTCATCGGTCATCCTGAGAACTGCACGTCGAAAATGAAATTGCCCTGTCGGAGATGTGATGTCCGTTGACCCCTTCACCATCGCGCGAGCACGATCAAGTAGGCGGCCATCACGATCCCCACCAGCCACGTCACCGTTTGGAAGAACGCTGAGGGCCAGAGCGGAGTCCTTGAGCGGCCCAGGGTACGCCGGAACTCAACCTGTTCGCAGGCGTGCCGTCCGGAGCGGATCAGCCGCCCGGTCCGGCCGCAGTCGAGGCAATGGTATTCGAAGAGGAGGATGACGAGAAGAAAGCTCGCCGCCACCGGAAAGAAAAGCCGGATGGCCCGCAACTGCACGGTATATCGCACACAAAGAAACCACGCGAGCACGCCGAAAACCGCAAGAAAGGGGTTCGCGACCAACCGCTGATGCCATTCGATCGGGCCATCGATCCGATCGCCGCGGGGCCTCGCGCGCACGCTGGCGATCGGGTCAAGTTCCCGGTCGTGCAGACCCTCGGGAGGGGGTATCTGGAGGTTCGTCGAGTGCCGCGTGCTGGCCATGGTCCGCGCGTTGGGAAGAGGATGCGAGGTACAACCCCATCATATCCGGAACATCGACGCCTGGGCACTGCCCACCTTGAATTCGGCGTTCGCATACCGTCAATCAAGACTGGAAAATTTGACGCCGTCGGTGCTCAAGAACGCGCGGAAGGGACTTTACAAAGGCAACAACGTTCGTAAACAATAACGGTTTGGTCACCCGCCGTGTAGGCGACAGCGCTGTCAGTGAGGGGATCGACGTGCACGAAGAAG
Organism: Isosphaeraceae bacterium; assembly: GCA_043738665.1. GTDB lineage: Bacteria > Planctomycetota > Planctomycetia > Isosphaerales > Isosphaeraceae > JAYUFP01. The sequence continues at coordinate 4,290 of JAYUFP010000249.1, read as the reverse complement.
CGATCCGCAAGGCGGACGTCCTGATCGAGGCTCTGGGATACATCCGGAAGTTTCACGGGCGTTTCACCGTGATCAAGCTCGGCGGGTCGGTGATGGAACACCCCGAGGCACTTCGCGCCCTGCTGGTCGACGTCGTCTTCATGCAAACGGTAGGGATGCGTCCGGTGGTCGTACACGGCGGCGGCAAGGCGATCACCAACGCCATGGAGCGCGCGGGACTTGAAGCCCGATTCGTGCAAGGGCGACGATACACCGACGACGCAACCCTCGATATCGTCGCCAGGGTTCTCGCGGAAGAGATCAACGGCGACATCGAACGACACATCAACAAGTTCGGCGGTCGCGCTTCGGGCCTGCACCACAAAACCCACCAATGTCTGTACGGGCAACGTCTGACTCTTCCTGGCCCGGACGGCACGGCGATCGACCTGGGGCGCGTCGGTGAAGTGACCGAGGTCGACGTGACGCCCATCGAGAACCTTTGTCTGGCGGGTGTGGTTCCGATCTTGCCTTCGCTGGCCGAAGATGATGACGGTCAGCTCTTGAACGTCAACGCCGACACCGCGGCTGCGGCCGTCGCCATGGCTCTTCGGGCCGAAAAGCTTGTGTTCCTCACGGACACGCCGGGGATTCTGCTCGACCGCAACGAACCCGAAAGCCTGATCCGGAGTCTGACGCCCCAGAGGTGCAATGACCTCATCGAGAGCAAGGTCATCGACAAAGGGATGATCCCGAAAGTCGAAGCCTGCCTCACCAGCCTTGAGGCCGGGGTCCGGAAGACCCACATCATCGACGGTCGCCTGAGGCATTCCTTGCTTCTCGAAATGTACACGGACCGCGGAACGGGGACCGAGATCGTGTTGCCCAACCTGTCGAAGGCCAACGAGACGAGGACGCCCGTCTCCGCGAGGCATTGAGCGGCGGTCGTGTGTCCTACCGCTTTTTTGTCGTACCTTCGCTGAATTGACGATTGATAATGGGTCGACGGGCGCGTGTTCGATCGATCCCGCACCTCCCTTCTTTTTTGCCAGCCGGCCGAGAACGCCGGCACTGTTGAGGGGGCTTCAGTCTTGACGCAACTGGCGCAGCAGACTTCCACCGAGACGATTGAACAGTTCCGGGAGTTCGTGATCCCGAACTACCGCAGGTATCCCGTCGCCCTCGTCCGCGGCGAGAACTCGTTGATCTGGGACGCCGAGGGGAACAAGTACCTCGACTTCTTTCCGGGCTGGGGATGCAACCTGCTCGGCCACTGTCCGCCGAGGGTGGTCGAGGCCGTCCGCGAGCAGGTCGGCCAGTTGATTCATGTGCCGAACACCTGGTACATGGAAGCCCAGGGGGCGTTCGCCCGGGCGCTCTCCGAACGTTCCTTTCACGGTCAGGCGTTCTTCTGCAACAGCGGCGCCGAAGCGAACGAGGCCGCGATCAAGCTCGCCAGAGTTCACAACGTGAACGCCGGCAAGTTCAAGATCATCACGGCCCAAGGGGGCTTCCACGGGCGCACCTACGCCGCGCTGACCGCCACCGCCCAGCCCAAATACCACGCCGGTTTCGAGCCGATGGTCCCGGGGTTCGTGTACGTCCCGTACAACGAACTGACCGCGACCGCCAACGCGATCGACGACCAGACCGCCGCGATCATGGTCGAGCCGATCCAGGGCGAAGGGGGGATCAACATCCCCTCGGACGATTATCTGCCGGGACTGAGAAAGCTTTGTGACGAGCGCGGGGTGCTGCTGATTCTCGACGAGGTCCAGACCGGTATGGGTCGGACCGGCGAATGGTTCGCGTATCAGCATTACGGCATCACACCCGACATCTTGACCTGTGCCAAGGCACTCGCGAGCGGGATCGCGGCGGGCGTGATGATGGCGACCACCGAGGTCGCCGCGTCGCTGAAGCCGGGGATGCACGCCAGCACGTTCGGCGGCAATCCGATCGCCTGCCGCGCGGGGATCGCGACCGTCGAGACGATCGAGCAGGACGACCTGCTCGAACGCGGCAAGGCGATCGGCGAGCGGTTCCGGGGCCATTTCGAGACGATCAAGACGGAACTCCCGAAGCTCATCCGCGAGATCCGAATCATGGGGACCATGATCGGGCTCGACCTGACGGTCGACGCGACCGGCGTCGTCGCGACCTGCATGGAGCGTCGGCTCCTGATCAACGCGACGCACGGACACGTGATTCGGCTCCTGCCGGCTCTCACCGTCAGCGACGAGCAGATTGACGAGGGCTGCGCGGTCCTCCTGGACGTTCTTCGACAGACCGCGACAGGCTGAGGTGACAGGCGTCATGGTCCGACATTTTACCGACCTGTTCGACCTCACCCCCGACGAGGCCCGCGAACTCCTCAAACGCTCCCGCGACCTCAAGCGGGAAGACGGCGAGGGGCTCCGCGCGCCTTATCTCCCGGGGCGCACGCTCGGCTTAGTCTTCGAAAAGCCGTCGCTTCGAACCCGCGTCAGCTTCGAGGCGGCGATCGGCCGTCTCGGCGGAAACGCGATTTTCCTCCGTGACAAAGATGTTGGGATGGGGAGCCGCGAGAGCCTCGCCGATTTCGCGAGGGTCATCAGCCAGTACGTCGACGCGCTCGCCGCGCGAACGTATTCGCATGCCACGATCGAAGAGCTTGCGAAGCACGCAACGATCCCGATCATCAACGCGCTCTCCGACGTGGCACATCCGTGTCAGGCGATGTCCGACATGCTCACGATCCTCGAACATTTCGAGAAGCTCGAAGGCGTGAATCTCGTCTTCGTGGGGGACGGCAACAACGTCGCCCGATCGCTGGCGCTGGCTTCAGGCCTGCTCGGCGTTCAGTTCGCGCTCGCGGCGCCGCCGGGTTATGAATTCCCCGAGCAATTCCGCTCCGCGTACCGCAAGAAGTTCCCGAATATACCGCTCGTGGTCGACCACGACCCGAGGAACGCCCTCATCAACGCGGACGTCGTTTACACCGACGTCTGGGCGAGCATGGGGCAGGAGGACGAGGCGGCGGAACGGAAAAAGGCGTTCATGCCTTTTCAGGTGGATGAAACCCTGATGGGCGCCGCGAAGCCGTCAGCCGTTTTCCTTCACTGTCTGCCGGCGCATCGCGGCGAAGAGGTCACGGCGGAGGTGCTCGACGGCCCGCGAAGCCTGATTATCCCGCAGGCCGCGAACCGGCTGCATTTCCAGAAGGCCCTGCTGCTCTGGATGATCAACGGGAGCTGGCCCGAGACTCTGGGGATGACAGGGCGCGAAGGGCCGGCGCGGTTCGAGTGCTGACACTTTCGGTTCACTCGTTCCCACGCTCTGCGTGGGAACGAGTTAATTTATCATCACTTTTTGCGTCTGCCGAAAGTTGGACTCTTCATGCCGCGACACGACGGCCGGGCAACCGACGCACTCCGTCCCGTTTCGATCGAGCGGGGGTTTGTCCGGAACAGTCCGGGGAGCGTCCTTTATCGTTCAGGGGCGACGACGCTCCTGATCACCGCCCAGATTTCGGATAAGGTTCCGCCGTTCCTCGAAGGCAAAGGCGTGGGCTGGCTGACCGCCGAGTACGCCATGCTGCCGGGCAGCACTCCGACCCGAAAATCGCGCGGCGGCGACGGCCGTTCCACCGAGATTCAGCGGCTGATCGGCCGGAGCCTCCGCGCGATCATCGACACCAAGGCGCTCGGGCCTTACACCGTCCATGTCGATGCCGACGTGCTCGAAGCCGACGGTGGCACGCGGACCGCCGCGATCACCGGCGCGTTCGTGGCCGTGGCCGACGCGCTCCGGAACCGGCTCGGAGAAGCTGCGGGCAAGATCCTCAGAGACTCGGCCGCCGCCGTGAGCGTCGGGATCGTCAAGGGTGAGCCTGTTCTCGACCTCGATTACGTCGAGGATTCGTCCGCCGACGTGGACATGAACGTCGTGCGACTCGGCCGAGGCGGGTTCGTCGAGGTACAAGGGACGGGGGAATCGGGGGTTTTCTCGCGCGAACAACTGCAAACGCTCCTGGATCTCGCCGACGCGGGGATTTCTCGCCTCGGAGAGATCCAGAAGCAGGCCCTGGGCGACGCCTGGCCGTTTTGGCTCGTTTCGTAGGGCGGGCACAGCCCACCTGAGTAAGTCGAACTATCGCGGCAATATAGGTGGGCACTGCCCATCCGACGAGGCCGGCCAGAGCAGGGTGCGCCAACGGATTCCGGCACGTTCGCTCCAGTCTCGGTGGAAGCCGAAAAAAGGTGTCAGGAACCAGGTTCCTGACACCTTTTTTCTCCCTGATCCCTTCTCCCCCCGGGAGAAGGTGCCGCG
>JAYUFP010000248.1:0-2128 GCA_043738665.1 Isosphaeraceae bacterium | reverse complement strand
AGACCTCGGAGCAAATGGTATTCGACGCCGAGCAGGCGTTAGCCCAGGCCCAGATCCATCAGAAGACCGCAGAGGCCACGCTCCACGCCATGATGATCGGCCCCCGCCCGGAGGCCGTCGCCGAGGCCGAGGCCAAAATCAAGACGGCCGATGGGTTGGTCGAGTTCTCCAACGCTCATCTCGCATTTCACACCATCCGAGCGCCGATCGACGGGGTGCTCGACAGCCTAACCTGCCACCCCGGACAGACCATATCCATCGGCGCTCCCATCGGCGAGGTCGTGGACACCCGGCAGGTCTACGCAACGGTCTGGCTCCCGCCGCGTTCGGCGCAGTCGGTGCGCGTCGGGCATGGCGCGAGTGTGACGCCAACCGACGGGTCACACGGCCAGGGGACTAGCGTCTCCGCGGGCGAGGAAGAGACGCTGGCCGGTAAGGTCCAATCCATTGGCCGGATCGCCGACCAACAGACCGGAAATCTGGCGATCCGCGTCCTGGTCGAGAACCTCAAAGGGCAGCTCGCTTCGGGCGAGACGGTCCGGGCGACGATCGTCCTGGAGGAGCGGGAGGGCGTGCTCCAGGTCCCGGCCGTCGCCGTCTTCGACCTCGGTGAGGGGCCGGTGATCGGAGTCATCCGTGGTGGGAAGTCGGTCATGCTCCATCCCCAAGTCGGGACGAAGCAAGGGAATTGGGTGGCGGTTTCCGGGGTGGACCTCAAGGAAGGCGAGCCCGTGATTACCGAGGGGGGCTACAGCTTGCCCGACGGAACCCCCGTCAAAGTGGCTGAGAACCCGACGGTCGCGAGAGCGGAGGTGGGCCAATGACCCAGGTCTTAGAGCCGCAGACCGGTCACCACGCCGCAGGGGGTGGGATGAACTTGGTCTCCCTGGCGCGCCCTTATTTCGGCCTGATCGTGCTGACTTCACTGCTGCTCTCGGCCTACGGCATCTACTCGATGCTCCGGATGCCCAGCGGCATCTACCCCGAGGTCAACTTCCCCCGAGTGGTCGTGATCGCACAATCACCGGGCCTTTCCGTTAAGGACGTCGAAGTCGCCGTCACCCGGCCGATCGAGGAGGTCGTCAGCATCGTCCTGGGGGTAATTCGCGTCCGCTCCAAGTCGGTCCGTGGCGCGTCGGAGTTGTCGGTCGATTTTACCCCCGGCACGAACATGATCCAGGCGCTCAACGACGTCCGCGCCCGAATGGCGGAGGTCGGCGCAAAACTTCCGCCCGGGACGACCACGCTGACTGAGCGGCAGACACCCTCGGTCTTCCCGATCATCTCGTTCGTCGTTACAGGTGGCCGCAACCCGTCCGAGCTACACGACTACGCCTACTACGTGCTCCGGCCTCGGGTCAGCCGCGTCCCCGACGTCTCCTACGCCACCGTGCAAGGGGGCGACATCCGCGAGATCGCCGTCGAGGTCGACCCGCAGGCGTTGGTCTCCGCCGGGTTATCGATCTCCGACCTCGCCGACCGGCTCGGCAAAGAGCACCGGCTCAAGGCCGTCGGGCGGCTCGACCGGGGGACGCTCCAGTACCAGGTCTTGACCGACACCATGGCGAACGACCCTCTCGACCTGGAGAACGTCGTCATCGCCGACAAGAACCGCCAGCCGATCCGGGTGAAGGATCTCGGTCGCGTCACGGTCACCCACGAAGACCGCCTGGTGGCGACACGCTCCAACGGCAAGGACGCCGTCGTCCTGACCGTCTTCCGCCGGCTCGGGGGGAATACCCTGACCGTCTCCCACGAGTTGAACAAGGCTCTGGCCGACGCGGCAAAGAACGCTCCCCCGGGGGTGCGGATCGTGCCCGTCTATGACGAGGCGGAGCTGGTCCAGACGGCGATCGATAACGTCCGCGACGCCATTGTCATCGGCGGTATCTTGAGCGTCGTCATCCTCCTGATGTTCCTGAAAAGCTTGCGAGCCACCCTGATCGCCGCCCTGTCGATCCCGCTCAGCCTGATCATCAGCTTCGTGTTCCTTCACCTCAGCGGCGACACGCTGAACTTGATGTCCCTCGGCGGCCTGGCGGTAGCCATAGGGCTAATCATCGACGACACGGTAGTCGTCATCGAGAACATCGCGCGGCACATCGCCGAGGGTCAGACCGGCGACCAG
>JAYUFP010000247.1:0-6698 GCA_043738665.1 Isosphaeraceae bacterium | reverse complement strand
TCTTCATGTACGTGGCGAGCATCTTGAGCGTGACGGTCAGGGACGGCGTGTTCCATCCCCCATCGGAGGGAGAGAGGGTCGCACCCGGGGGCTTGCTTTTGATCAGGTCTTCGTGATCACTCAGGGAAGGACTTTTGCCCACTCGTGTCAGAATCCATCTCAACGGGAAGGCGCTTGCCAGCGTGAAGTCCACCGACAAAGTGGGGGGGCCGCTCGTCTTCGAGAACGCCGAGTCGGCGACCGACGGCGTCACGACCGGCTTGACCGTATCGAGCATCGCCGGAGGCAGCGGCGGAATCGGCCCCAGGGGAGGCAGCGGCGTCGGCGTGCTGTTATCCATCACCGGGTGCGATTGCAAGAAAAGGAGCGGCACGCCGACGTCGGACAGGTTGAAGTCGGTCTCCAGAATCACGCGGCGACCCGCGATGTTGGTGGCGTTCAGACCCATTGATTGGAGCGTATATGCTTTGCACCAGCACAGCGGCGGTTTCGGCACGATGACGCCCGTGTCGTTCTCCACGAGCACGAGGCCGCCGTCGATGTTCCAGAAACCCGTCGTCGGTCCGGCGATGGACGTGCCGGGGCTGCCGTGGACGCAAGTGACGGTTGCCTTGGTGGTCAAGATTCTCGGCATGGGCGGATGGGCTCCCGTTTCATTTCAAAGGATCTGGACGGTGCCGCCTTGGAGAATGATCGACCGCAAGCCGCCGCGGATCACGATCGACTGCGCCGCGTCGTCCATCGTCAGGCTGAGCATTTTGCTCGCGGACGTGACCGTGATCGATTGCTTGGCGTCGTCGAGCGTGACCACGTGCCCCGTGCTCGACTTCAGGACGACCCGGCGGTCCCCCTCCTTGTCCTCGAACCGGAGCGTGTGACCCCCCGGTGTCTTGATCACGCGGTTCTGGTTGGTCTGTTCCGGCGGGGTGTCCTCGCCGTTCCAGAGGAAGCCCACGACGTAGGGGTGGGCAAAGTCGCCGTGGTCGAATGCGACGAGAACCTCATCGTTGACCTCGGGCATGAAGAACATGCCCCGGTCTTTGCCGGCGAGCGCGACGGCGACTGGAACCCACGGGCTCTTCTGGGTGTCGGAGAGCCAGGGGAATTTCAGCTCGATCCGGCCGTGATGGTCGGGGTCGTCGACACTGGTCACGAGTGCCGTGACGACACCGCTGAGTTGTCCGGTGGACGACTTCATGAGGACCCCTTTCCAGCGTCCTCGCGGCGGGAGTTGAACTTGGTGGTGTAACCGGAATCGCCCAGGCTGTGCGTCGTGTCGGTGATGAAGTACGTGCCGCTGAATCGCGCGCCCAGCCCGGCGATTCGCACCCGTTGCCCCGCGCGAAGGTCAGGGAGGCCGACCGAGGTGCCGCTCGCCTTAACCATGCTCTTGGAGCGGTCGCTGAGGATGGCCAGGGCGCGTTGTTTGGCCTCGCCCGTCGTGAATACGGGCTCATCGACCACCATCTCCTCGCGGGCGTCGCACTGCATCGTGATCAAGTTATGAAGATCCTTGTTCAACTTGAGTTTGGGGTCGTCGATCGAGATCGATTCGGAGATCGGCTTTTTAGTCTTGCGGTCCCACCCTTTCACGGTCACCGACTTGATCTGGTTGGCGGTCGTGAGGGTCGGCTTGAAATCGATGAGCGACTTGCCCCATTCAAGAACGTAAGTGACGGGCCGCATTCCGCCCCCTTGCCCGCCTTGCGACGGCCCGAAGTAAAGCCTCCGCTGCTGAGAGAGCTTGTCCTTGGCCTTCGGGTCGCCTTCGAGCACGAACAGGACGTAGCCCTGCTGCCGCGCGAAGTTCAGCAAGAAGTCGATGTCGTACTGGTTCGTCTGCGAGACGTAGTTGATCGGCGTCTCGGCCTTCTTCGCGGCGGGGTCGGTCACGATCGGCAGAGGGAAGCGTTTGCTGTTCTTGACGTCGGGGTTGGCGAGCTGCGCGATGTTCTCGGCGACCGCGCTGGGCTTCAACCCCGTCCACGCGGTCGTGTATTGCTTGCCGCGGAGCTTATGCAGGACGTTCAGACCGCGGACCGTGAGTGTCGGTGGGCCGGAGGCCGGGAAGTTGGGCTCCATGGTGGTGAAGTTCCCAGTGAGCATCACGCGGAGGTCGCCGCCGTAGCCGATCCGCAGTTCGGCCTGCTTGCCGCAGGGTTCGAACAACCGGTGCAGCCGGGTCTTGTCGGTGTCCTGCCGGAGCGACTCGGCGGTCTCCGAGCCCACGTATTTGAACTCGCGCGTCGTGGGATCCCAGTTATTCACGGTCATCTCGAAGCCGTCGATCTCCTTGACGTTGTCGTGGTAGCTGATCTGGACGATGTCGCGAAGAACGTCGCGTGGAAGTCCAACCCCCGCGACCCGCAGTTCGAACTGAGGGACGTAAAACGACGCTTGCTTCAGCGATTCCTTACGGAGGGTCACGATCGACATGATTTCGATCCTCCCGCACCGCAGGCGACCGCGTTACTGGTAGCGGGGCGCATCCCCGAGGGCGGTGCGGTGCCCCCTGCTTTCTCGACCGGCGGGATCGCGAGGAACGTTCCGGGGGTGAGTCGCCTCGGGTCGTTGATGACGTTCCGCTCGGCGATCCGCCGCCAATCGGCTGAGGATCGGTAGTGCTTCGCGGCGATGCCCGCGAGGGTCTCCAAGCCTTGAACCACATGGCTCTGGGTACGGTCGGGGGAGTTCAAGCCCAATTGATCGAGCTGCTCGTCGAGCGTCTTGTATTCGCGGAGTGACACGGTCAAGGTCGCCCGCAGGGGCACGCCATGGGGGCTGAAGAGGGTGAACTTCTGCTTCACGCTCTCGACGATGCACTGGAAATCGGTCCGTCGCTGGTTGCCGTAGCGCTTGTCAAGGTCGGCGCCGGGGAACTTGCGGTTCCAGAGGAACGCGCAGATCGGCGGGGCGTGGCCGTCGGGCTCGATCTTGACGAGTCCGTAGACCTGGTCGGTCCAGGTGGTGACGCTCATCGCGCCGGGGCCCATTCCGTGCTCGGTCGTGTCGAAAAAAAGGTCGAGCGTCAATTTCTCGCTCTGCCCGCGGATGAACTGGAGGAGTGGGGCGTCGAGACCAGGGATATTGATCTCGGCAAACTGCGCGGCCTTATCGAACGTGAACTCGGTCGGGTTGAACTGGACCGGGATGAAGTCCATATCGCCGTTGTAGTAGGTCGCGACGAGCACGGCTTTTTCGAGCTGTTCCACGTTCGGGTTACCTCCGATACAGCGTCCACGTCGTGATCAGTCCTGATCGCTCGCTTGCTCGCGGCTGACTCCGCCGCTGACGTGCCGCTCGGCTTTGACGCGCTTGGCGTGTTCGTGTTCGTCATGCACCGCCTGCATGACGGCCTTTGAAATCTGTTCCATCGTCTTGGGGGAGAGGACCGAGTTCCGGTCCACGGCCCGCACGGTGCTGGAGAGTTCGCCGATCTCAATGTCCATCTTCGCAAGCTCCGAAGGGCGTTCAGTTCACGAGGCTCGCCACGGCGCTCACGGTCGCGTCCACGGCGGCGAAAGGGAGTTGATAGATCCCTTCGTGGGCGATCTCGATCGACTCGATGGCCACGCTGCTCTGCGAGGCGTTCAGCGAGGGCCCGGTGTACTTGACCGGCAGGCCGCGGCGGAAGTACCAGATCGTCATGGGAACCTTGGCTTCGTTCAGAAGCACCACGGTGCCGTCACGTCGCTTGCCGTTCCCTTGGACGAAGCCGTAGTGCCAGTTCCACAACGCGGTCCCCAGCCCCATGCCCTTCTTGAGGGTGATGTTTGACCATGTGACGCGACTCGGGAACCGCAACACGGCGCCGTTGCGCCCGCCCTCGTTGTAGTCTTCGGTCTTCATCGACATCTCGATCCCCGAGCACTCGGTGAACCCCCCCAGTGCGACGTCGCCGATCGCGGACATGGCGGACGACGCGACCAGCGCCAGCGTGCTGCTGGAGTCGAGCAGCGTGACCAGGAAGTTATGGTTGAGCAGGGGGTCCCTTCGCACACCCACTTCGCCGAGCATTGCCATCGTGAGCCTTCTCTCCCTTGGACGACTTATCGCGAACCGACGTCGGTGATCCGGAACTCGTTATCCGCGCGGCCGACGCGGAGCACGACGAATTCGTAAGGCTGCGAGGGCGCCACGCCGACCTCCGCCAGCAGCAGGCCGTTATCGACCGCGGCTTGCGGGTTGGTCGACGAATCGCAGCGGACGTAGAACGCGGCGGCCGGGGTGTCCCCCATCAACGCGCCGCGCTGCCATAAGGTAATCAAGAAACTGGTGAGCGAGAGACGAAGCTTCGACCAGGTTTCGTGGCTGTTCGGCTCGAAAACGGCCCACTGGGTCGAGACGTAGATGGCCTTCTCGATCATCATCATCAGCCGTCGGACGTTCACGAACCTCCAGTCGGTGTCGATGCTGACGGTCCTCGCGCCGAGGACGCGGATGCCGCGTCCGGGGCTGAGCCGAATCGCGTTGATCCCTTCGTCGTTCAGCACGCCGTGGAGCACATGGTTGATCGCCGCCGTCGTGTCCTGCACCCAAGCGAGGGGTGCGTTGGCAGGCGCCCTGTGAACGCCCGGGTCGTTGGCAAAGGTCGCGAAGAGACCGGCGACGTGGCCGCAAGGCGGGATGTCGCGCGTGAGCCCGCCTCCAAGGGTCACCGACGAGAGGCGAAGCGGGTCGACCACGCGGACCCATGGGTAGTGGAGCGCCGCGAATTGCGAGTCGAAGCGGTGCCTCCAGGCACGGATCGCGCCCGCGCCGGCCGCGTCCTGGAGCGACGCCGAATACGGAGGGTCGAGCAACGCGAACCGGTCGCGGAGTGCCTCGCAGCGGGCGACCATGGTGGACTGGACCTGATAGATCTGGGCGTCGCTGAAGACCGGCGGCAGATCACCGACCGGAGACACGACGATGGCCCGGGCCGGGGGCGGAGAAGGGAGACAAGGGTCTGGCACACAAGGCGGCAAAGGCGCCTTCCCCGGAGGCAAGAGCGGGCGAATCTGGATATCAGGAACCGCCACGATCGAGACTTCGTCGATGACCTCAAGCGCCCGCAAGCCGCGCTGCTTCAGGGCGCGAGCGACGTCCGAGTCGAACGGGCTCACGTCTTCGCCGATGAAGTCATGGACCGAGAGCATTGAGAGCCCGTCGGCACCGCCGGTCAGCCGATTCCAAGCTCCCCCGCCGACGTCGAGAGCCTGGAATCCGTCCGCGGGCAGGGTCTCGGGGTGGCGATCCTCGACGATCACGATCGGCTCGGGAGCCGCCGCGGGCCGTGACTGCGTCGCCTCTCCCGAAGCGGGCGAAGGCGTAATCCCGACGGTCGCGTCCTTCGCGACACCCAGCACCACGGGGCCGTACGAGGGGTGCTCCGGGACGAGCGAAAGTCCTTCGTACGTCCGCAAGAACTGGCCTTGAGAACGGACGAGCGCGGTATATTCGACGCTCCGGATCAGGAGCGGGAGGGTCGTCGAGAAGCCGGTCACCGCCGCGTCGTAGGGGAGACGCTCCTCGGGCCGTCGCGCGACGAAAAGGAGCAAGCCGTTCGCCGCGTCGATGTCCGAGATCACCTTCAACACGTCCTTGGCGCCGTCTTGCGAAAGCTTCACGAGCGTGGCGCGTGAGAACCCGGAGACCGAGTTGACAGCCAACCCTTCGGCCGAAGCCTGGCCGCCGAATCGGCCGATCGTCTCGGCCCGGTGGGTTTCGTGGAAGCTCACTTCGAGGGCATCGCCCCACACACCCGGGCTCGACGCCGTCACGGTCCAGACCGGCTTGTGAGACGCTGAATCTTCCGGGATCGCGATCGACGCCGAGGCCGCGGTGGGGGAGGCGACGCGCACGACCCAGCACTTCCTGCCGCCGTTTTCAAAGAACGCGCGGACGGCATAGGCGAGATACCCCGCACCCGTGAAATCACCGAAATTCGCCTGGAACTGCCGCCACGACTGGACCGGAACGGGGACGTCCACGGGCCCCTGCCGCGCGATCCCCACGAATCCGGCGACGTCCATCCGCAGCGCGGGGATGCCGCGCGGGCTGGCGTCGGCGCGCTCGTAATAGACTCCAGGTGTCGCGTGGGTCGTCATTCGACAAGCCCCTCGGAACCGACCTTCAGGCCAGCTCGACGGTTAACCCCTCGTGGATGATTTCGAGCGATTCGATGGCCACTTCGTTCCCTGCCGCCTTGAAGCTCGGCCCTTCGATCTTCTTGATCCAGGCGGCGTCCGCGTGCCACCGCATCACGGCCTCTCGCGCCTCGTTGCGGAGCGTGATGGTCACGTTGCGGCGGTCGACCTTGCCGTTGGTCTGGTTGATGTGCCAGGCCCAGATGTCGAGGTTCTTGGTGTAACCGCGTTTCAATGTGATGTTGGTCAGCTTGTGAAGGCCGGTCAGCTTGCGGACGGTCAACGGGCCGTCGGTCCCCTCGCGGTAGTCCACCGAGTCCCACTCGACGGTGAGCCCGCTGCACTCGCTGAACGCGCCGGAGTCGATGTTGTCCACCTTGATCTCGAAATTAAACGTTCGGTAAGGATCTTTGCGCTCCGCGGTCGGCATCGTGATGGCTCCCGTGGGATCTGGGGCTGTGAAAGAATTTGATCTCATCTGGAGTGATGGCCGATGACCGATGACCGATGACCGATGACTGATGTCCGATGACCGATGACCGATGACCGATGACCGATGGCCGATGACCG
>JAYUFP010000246.1:0-2131 GCA_043738665.1 Isosphaeraceae bacterium | reverse complement strand
CGCGGCAAGTCCCTTCGACTCCCGTGGCGAGGACGGTCAATATTTCCGCCTTGATGGGTCCGCGATCGAGTCATCCGGTCAAGCCCTCGTGGGCGGTGATCTTCATGAAGGCGTTCGCCCTGGTGGGGGCCGATCACCCGCCGCTGCGCCGGGCGCTTTTGCAGTTCCCCTGGCCCAGGCTCTACGAGCACCCCTGGATGAACTGCGCCCTGGCGATCGAACGGACGTATCAGGGCGAGCCGGTGGTCTTCGTCGGCATCTTCCGGGGTCCCGAGCAGCAATCGATCGGACAGATCCAGAACGCCTTGACGTTTTACAAGCATCAGCCCCTGGAAAACGTCGGGGTGTACCGTCAGGCGCTAAGGGTCAGCCGAGGGCCTTGGCCCATTCGGCGGCTCCTCTGGTGGAGCACGCTCAACGTCTCCGGAATGAAGCGTGCCAAGCGGTTCGGGACCTTCGGCCTGACGAGCTACGGCGCACTCGGGGCCGAGTCTTTGCACCCGATCTCGCCGCTGACCACCACGCTCACTTTCGGGCCGATCAGCAAGGCCGGCGACGTGATCATCAAGCTGATCTACGACCACCGCGTCCTCGACGGCGCCTATATCGCCCGAAGGCTCCGCGACATCGAGACCGTCCTCAACGGCCCGATCCTCGACGAGCTCAAAGCCGGCAAGCCGTTCATCCCGCACGAAGCCGAGGACGTACCCCCGGCTCCCGCTCTGAGTGCCGACCTGCGAAGGGCGAGAGAAACGACGGCGTCCTGACGAGCTCGTCAGGTGGGTCGAATCTCCAAAAGCCCGTGAATCCGAACCATGCGACAAAGCCGGCGGGGTCGAATGACCCTCGCCGACTTTCGTTTTCGGCACGGTCGATCCGGACTTCCGCTCAGATCCCGGCGACTTCCTGGTCGGTCGTCACCCGGACTTCCATGCGGCTCATCAGGTTCTTCAGGGCGTTTTCGACCGACGTGATGAACAGGACGTTGTCGAGGACGATCGCCTTGCGCTCCTCGGTGACGTGGAGGACCAGCCGGCCGGCGCCGAGGAAGGCGTACTCCAGGACGTCGGGGATCTCCTTGTCGAACTTCAGGTTCATCGTCGGGAACCGCTCCAGGTCGCTGAGCGGGCCGTGGTGGTGGAGGATCTCGTTGGGAAGGATCTGCCAGTAGTCGAGGTAGCGGGTCGCGTAGATGATGGCGAAAATGACAGTCATGACCGCCGCGATCATGAAGTAAAACCCCTTATTCGCGGTGACGTAAATTCCCGCCATCAGGGCATGGAGCGCATTCATCAACTTCAGGTCGAACGCGGCCCCTAGCCAGAGGACGAAGAAGATCAGGAACGCCGCCAACAGAATCCCGGCGACGATCGTGAACCGCGGAAAGTCGACCGCCATGATCAGCAGGTTGAAGGCGAACACGCCGAGGAACAAGACCCCGAAGAGGTTCTGAGCAGTGTTAAACCGCTCGTGCTTGAGCATCGTCGGCGCGACCGTCGATGGCGTGGTCGAACTCCCGTCGGTGTTCTTGACCGCCGTCAAATTATGCGACTTCGACGGGTCCATGGGCGGGTCTCCCACCACCCACATCCCGATTCCGCAGATCAACGCCACGATCAACGTGGGGAACATGAAGATGACCTTCGGATACGTAAACACGCGTATCCCTTTGTTCTCCGTCCTCGCGGTCGTGGACGTGGCGGTACCGGGTTTGGTCGACTTCGGGTCCGAGGCCATGAAAAGCGCTCCCAAGAACGGCCGGCGGTGAAATCCAAAGGAGGAGGGTCGGTGCCGGGCGGTGACAGGTTCGGGTTAAGCTCAACTAACCTAACCCTTGGCCACGCCCCGGTAAAGTCCCAAGAAACCACGTTCCCGGGTCGAGACGGCCTCCTTTACGACAACGTCTTCGTCGTCCGTCTCCCAAGATTCGGAACGGTGCCACCGCAATTCTCGGCGCGTCCGTCGGAATCGAAAGGTTTCGGAGAGACAATCACCCCGATTCGATCGGCGATTCGCCGCCGGATTCGGCCTCGCGAAGTGCCAGGGCGATTCGTTCGCGGGCCGTGGCGGACAGCTCATCCGAGGCGGGCTCCCCACGGTTCGGTGCGATTCGGCGGCTGGCCTCGCGCAG
>JAYUFP010000245.1:0-6719 GCA_043738665.1 Isosphaeraceae bacterium | reverse complement strand
GTTTCTATCAAGACAGAGACAATCATGGATTTTACTCCCCCGGCGAGGGTTACGGGGGGGTGATCATCACGGCGGTCGGACGGAACGGCCAGGGGACGTTTCAAGCGCAAACCTGGGCGTCGGGGGGATACTCGCTCTCCCTTCCCGCGGGAACGTACACCGTCACCGCGACCGGCAATATTCCCAACCCGGTTTCGACGACCGTCACACTCGGCAAAGACAACGTCCTCTGGGAAACCGGCTTCAAGATGACCCTGGCCGACCAGCCGGTCCCGGCCGATTACACCGGCGATCACAAGACCGACCTGGCCGTCGAGCGGCCCTCGACGGGAACCTGGTTCGTCGCCGGAGTCGCGGGTTTGACGCTGTTCAGCGGGCTCCCGGGTGATATCCCGCTCGCCGGAGACTTTAACGGCGTCGGCCACGCGGAGAAGACGGTTTACCGCCCCTCGACCGGCCAGTGGTTCGTGAATGGCCCGAGCGGCTGGCGGCTATTGGCGACGTTCGGAGGTTCGCCCTCGGACATTCCCGTGCCGGGCGATTATGACGGCGTCGGACACACGGAGGTGGCGGTTTATCGCGCCAACACGGCCCAATGGTTCGTGATCGGGCCGAGCGGCGGAAAGGTCCTCGCGAATTTCGGCGGGGCCAACCTCGATATCCCGGTTCCCGGCGATTACCTCGGTGTGGGACATACCGAGATCGCCGTGTACCGTCCGCTCACCGGGGAATGGTTCGTCCTGGGGCCGACCGGAGGGAAGCGGCTGGCCAGTTTCGGCCAGGCAGGAATCGATATCCCTGTGGCGGGCGACTACGACGGGGTCGGACACCTTGAACCGGCCGTCTATCGACCGACCACAGGCCAGTGGTTCGTCCTCGGCACGACCGGAAGCCGGGTCTCGTACGTAGGCGCGGCAAATCTTGACGTCCCGCTGAAGGGTGATTTCGATGGCGACGGCAAGGCCGACCTGGCCGTTTACCGTCCTTCAACCGCCCAATGGTTCGTTCAGCTTTCCGGAGGGGGCGCGATCACCCAGCAGTTCGGACAAGGTGGAATCTCATCGCCGGCATCGGACTGGGTGCGCCGATACCTCGCGCATCCTTCGGCACAAGTCACGCAGTTGATCGCGATTCCGATGAGCGCGACGGCCTCGTCGAGTGCAAGGTCGGCTCCGGAGGTCGTGCCGCCGGCGGTAAAGGCTTTCCGGGTGATTCCAGCAACGGCGAGGCGAAAGACCCCTATCCAGGCTCACACGTCAATGCGTAAGCCCGGTCGGTTCCACCTCGAAAATGCGGACGGACGACCCGCTTGATCCGTGGCGACTCCAGACGAGTCGGAGGTCGCGGCCGTGTTCCCGAGTGTAAGTCGCGAGAGGATTTTCCGGGGCGTTGGCGTACCGATCGTCGTCCACCAGCAAGTAGGCGACCCGGTAGCGCAGGATCTCGGACGCGATCGCTTCAGGGTCGTCTGAAATCGGCGCGAGAGCGCGGCGTCTCGTTTGACAGTAAACCTCGCCGGGATGACGTGTGAGAACCGGTCCAGGCGACTCGGTTTGAGAGGCGATCCATTCACAGGCGGAGTCAAAATCGGCGTGAGTGTCGCTTTGAGCGCGCGCCCGGTTGGACCAGAGTGAATACGACGCATAAGGGAACGTTGCGAGTAAAACGAGAGTTGCGGCGCGTTTGCGAATTCCGCCGCGGTTCGGAAAAATACACGCCAGAATCGGTGACAACCCCTCCACGGCCCCGACCAGCAGGCAAGGCGCCAGTGGGATCAAGAACCGTCCCGCCTCGGTGAACGGCCAGACGAGCAAGAGGGCGAGAGTCCCCAGCGCGGTCAGTCCTGAGAGGCGTCGCCGTCGGGTTCTCAATGTTCGGAGCCAACCGAGAACCACGACGCAGGTGGCCAACAACGCCCAGCCGTTCACGACGAGGCCCAATCCGCGAGATCGCGAGAACACCGTCCCCACCTCGACGAACGGGCCGATGAGCTGGTCAGGGATGCGCTGCATGTGGAAGATCGCCTGCGAAGCGATCAACCGGGCGGTTCCTCCCGCGCTTCTTCCGACAAGCTCAGCCTGAGTGTTCTCGCGGACGGTCGCGAGCCAGGCGATCCAGGGCAGGATGACGATGACCGCCGTGACCGAAGCCGAAACGGCCGCGATGCGCCGGCGTTGGATGATGAGAGAGACAACGACCGCCGCGGCCAGAGCGACCCCGACGTGCCGGGTCAGCACGGTGACCCCGATGAACGCCCCGAGCCCGATTCCCGTCCCGATTCCGCCGACGCGCCCGGTACGCACCGCCGCGAGCAGCGTCAGGCTTTCGAGTAAGACGAAAAGCGGTTCCGACTGGATCGACCCGGATGTGCGTCCCCACGTCCAGTTCATCGCGAGGGACAACCCGAGCAGTCCGGCGACCTCGGGGTGATACATCGTGCGGAACCACCGCCAGGCGGCGAGAGTGGCGGCGACCGTGCAGATCACTGAGAATCCGTGCGTGGAAGCGACGGAGCGAGATCCCGTGATCCGCCGGAAACCCGCGAGCGCCGCGGGATAACCGGGAGGGAAGTGGGCGTGCCTCGGCGCGTCGGGGTGATCGATCCCTCGGTAGCCAAGGCCGGTCGACAGCGATTCCGCGAGGATCATGTACCCTGCGCCGTCGAATCGCGGAGGGGCCGAGAAGTCGGTGTTCCGCCAGGAGGAAACGGCGATGACGCTTACGATCGCGCCGGCGACGAGCCAGTCGCGGCTCCAAAGGCTTCGCCGTTTTCCCCGAGCCATCTCCGGTCTCGCTCACCCGGTCTTTCCGATTTAACTCATCCACGCGGGGTTATTCTAACGGCTTTGGCGATGGCCGCCTAACCGTGTTAAGCCGCCATCCTTCAAAACCTCATCCGAAAAGCAGAGAGCCCCACGGTAGAGACCTACCGCGGGGCCCCGGGGCACACACCTGGGACTGCATCAAGGTGATCGGCGACGGTGACTCAAGCGGATCCAATGCTTGCGCTTCAGCAATGTCTCGGTCGCCTGCATCAAGGTGATCGGCGACGGTGACTCAAGCGGAGCGGGTGACCTGCGAGCCGACACAAGGGACCGGCGAAGGACGCTTTGCGGTATTGCGTCGGTGCGGGGCGGGAGGCACGGTGGTTTCGACACTCTGGCTATCGTCGAGTTTGCGGACGGCCCGGATCTCGATCTTCCGGACCCATTCGCGGGTCACTCCGAGACGCTTGCCCACTTCTTTAAGCGTCAACGGGACTTCGCCTTCGAGCCCGAAGCGGAGGGCGAGGATGGCGCGTTCCCGGGCGTCCAGGCGTTCGAGTCTGCGGAGGAGATGCCGGCGCTCGTCGTCGGCTTCGAGCGACGCGTCGGGCGATTCGCGTTCGGCGGCGGATTCGTCGGGCGACCACCCATTTCCCTCATCGCCGCCACCGCTTTCGAGCCGGAGTTGCCGGGCCCGACGCGCCTTTTCCACGAGCTGTTTCTGTGACTCCGTGAGCCCGAGCAGGTCGGAAACCTGTTCGGTCGTCGGCAGGCACCCGAGTTCCTTGGTCAAGGCCCGCTCCGCACGTCGCCACTTGGTGAGCAGCCCGACCATGTGCGCGGGGAGTCGGATCGTCGAGTTCGTGTTGATCAGTGCGTGGCGGATCGCCTGCTTGATCCAGTAGCTGGCGTACGTGCTGAACCGGGTTCCGAACGCCGGGTCGTATTCCTCCGAGGCGCGGATCAGGCCGAGGTTCCCTTCGCCGATGAGGTCGTCGAGCATCATGCCGCGCCCGCCGTATTCGCGGGCGATCTTGACCACCAGGCGAAGGTTCGCCTGGATCATTCGCGTCCTCGCGTCGCGGTCGCCGCGGGCGATCGCTTCAGCCAGACTTCGCTCCTCGGCCGCTGAAAGGAGCGAATCGTCGCGGATCTCACGGAGGTAGGTGTTAAGCGATCCGGGGTCGCCGCAGTCCTTCGCCAGGTGAAAGCTCATCGAGAATGCTCCCGTGTCCGCAACCGCCATCCCTGGGACCGATGTGGTGACTTTTCGCAACATCGCGAGCTTGTTCTCACCCATCGGTGTAGGCTGCCGAGTGTCGGCTTCCTGGCCTTCCTTCTCACCTGGACGAACACCTCCTAGTGCTCCAGGCCTGTTCCTGCCTTGGAAGGTCGGCTCTGCCCGTCTAGTTGCGAACCGGGGATCTTGGCGGCGCGGATTGTTTTGAATCTAGGAAAGATTTGTCCTAAGTTCTTACTTTGAAACCACGAGGGACTTTCCGTGTGAGTTTTTTATGACGGGAATAGGTCAAATTGGCCCTTCTATGGTTTAAAAAACGAATGGAATTGCGATTTTCTCTCGTTTCAATTCCGGCAAGTCGGCTATAATCGGCATTAGTTGCCGCGCGCGTCGATGTAGACGACCGCGGTCAGGGTGGCCGTCCTCGAAGGACGGATCAGGACATTTTCGTGACGAGCACGAGGGGGCGGCGATGGAAGACGCGGGCCTCGCCGAATATCTGGCTCGGGCCAAGGCGGGTGACGCCGACGCGGTTCGTGAGCTTGTGCGTACTTATGAGCCTGTCGTCCGCATCATGGTGCGGGGCAGGCTGCCCAAGGCGTTGCGATCTCGCTTCGACACGATGGACTTCGTCCAGCTCGTCTGGAAAAGCCTGTTTGCGAAGACCGGGCGCGACCTCGACAAGTTCGACAACGAGAAACATTTTATCGGGTTCCTCTCGGGAATCGTCCGAAACAAGCTCCACGAGGAGCACCGCAAACTCTCCGAAACCCTCAAGTACGACATCGGCCGGGAGCAGCCCCTTTACGTCCGGAAGGGAAACCGAGAGATCCCCCGCGAAGTGCCAGGGAACGACTCCACCCCCAGCGCCGAGGCCCAGGCCGGCGAGCGGCTCGCCCAAATTCTCGACGGCCGCGGCGACTTCTCCACGGAGGTCGTGAATCTCCGCAGGCAAGGGCTGACCTACGACGAGATCGCCGAAAAACTCAACGTCCACGAGAGCGCCGCGAGACGCGTGATTCAGGAGATGCGCAACCGTATGGAGATCCGAGGATGGCGATGATCTCCCATCCCTTCCACGGAGACGACTTCCGTTCGATCAAGGGGTCCGACCCGCCACGATTGCCGAGGTCGGTTCCCGGCGTGGCGGATCTCGGCTCGCTGGCGAGCTCGGGTGCGTCGGGCGTGCCGCCTCCGTCGGCGTTCGATTCGATCCTGGGAGAGTTCACCGCGCGTTGGGAACGCCGCGAATGCCCGAGGGCTGAAGACTATCTGGCGAAGCTGCCGGAACATGCGGCCGAAGACGCCGTCGTCCTGATCTACCGCGAATTCTGCCTGTCCGAAGTCCTGGGGCTCGACCCGTCGCCCCTCGATTACGTTGCGCGCTTTCCGGAGCATGCCAAGACGCTGGAACGCCTGTTCGGGCTCCAGGACGTTCTCGGTTCGAAAGACCTGCACGACTGGAACGCGCACGACTCCGCCAATGCGAGCCTCCCGGAGACCGGCGACGAGATCGGCCCGTTTCGCCTCTATCGCGAACTCGGCCGAGGCGCGTTCGCCCGCGTTTTCCTTGCCGAACAGACCGACCTCGACGATTGCCTGGTCGTCCTCAAAGTCTCGACCCGAGTCACCACCGAGCCGAGCCTCCTGGCGCGCGCCAGTCACTCGAATATCGTGCCCCTGCTCTGGCACAAGCTCGTTGACGACGGCGCGTTACAACTCATCGCCATGCCCTTTTTGGGAGGCGCGACCTTTTCGTCGATCTTGGAAGCCAGGCGCAAGAAGAAGTCCCGGTCGTCCACCGGGTTCGACCTGCTCGAACAGCTCGACGCGGTCTCCGCCAAGGAGTTTCCGAAGCCGCGTCCCGGCCGTCCCGCCCGCGAGGCGATCGAGGTTCTGTCGTATTCCCGAGCCGTGGCCTGGATGGTCGCGAGGCTCGCCGAGGCCCTCGATCACGCCTACAGCCGCGGCGTCCTTCACGGCGACGTGAAGCCATCGAACATCCTCCTGACGGCCGACGGCATGCCGATGCTGCTCGACTTCAATCTCTCAGTCGGCTGGCGTCCGCGGACGTACGGCGGAGGCACAACCGAAGCTCTCCCCGAGGCCGGCGGAACCCTCCCCTACATGGCCCCCGAGCTCCTCGCGACCGTGGCCGACCCCTTGGCCCCTGCCGGTCGAGGCAAGCCCGAAGACCGCCACCGTTACGACATCTACTCCCTGGGAGTCGTCCTCCTGGAGATGCTCACAGCCCGATCTCCCGACATCTCCGAAAGTCATAAAGGCCGATCGGTCTCTGAATTGGCGTCGGTCTATATGTCGACGCGGTCTCAGGGCGGCGATGCCTTGATCCGTGACTCCCACCGCCCCGTGCCGGCTTCGCTGCGACCCATTCTGAAGCGCTGCCTTGCCCCGGACCCGGCCGATCGCTATCGGCGTGCGGCGGATTTTGCGGAGGACCTGGACCTTTGGCGGCGCGACCAGCCGCTCATCCATACCCACGACACTGCGCGCGGGCGCGCGCCCTTCCGAACGCTCCATCGCCATAAGACATTCGTCGCGTTACTCTTGATCGTCGGAGCGTCTAACGTCGCATCGACTGGGTTCTACCAATGGGCGAACGGCGAGAAGCGCCGGGAGGCGGCGAAGCGCTACGCACGGATTGCCGAGAGCAACGGTGCGTTTCGGATTCGAGATCAAGGGGTAGACCCCAA
>JAYUFP010000244.1:0-2145 GCA_043738665.1 Isosphaeraceae bacterium | reverse complement strand
TCGACGCCCTCTGGCAGGCGACCCAGGCCCAGGCCGACCTCTTGACGGCCCTTGGCGCCCCCCACCTGATCGCCTCATTGCACGCCCTGGAGGCGGCGGGAACCCCGGCTCCGGCCACAACCGCCGCGACGCCTGCGCAGGCCGAGAACGCGGCTAAGTGACCTCAATTAACAAGGCGGTTTCGTTTCCGACATGAAGTTCTGGCGATGCCCGATGGTCGATGACCAATGACCAAAAAAAGAGAGACACCGATCTTCCCCATCCCCCATCGGCCATCGGCCATCGGCCATCGGTCATCGGCCATCGGTCATCGGCCATCGGTCATCGGTCATCGGTCATCGGTCATCGGTCATCGGTCATCCCAGATGCGACCGACCTCCGCGGTCCATTCCGGCGACGATGCAGCCCGCGTTTTCCCCAGCCCCGGAAGGGCGACCGTCAATCGCCCAGGGGGCGAAAGCCTCTGGGACACGTCGTCACGTCATGATCCGGACGAGCCCCGAAGGACCATTCGCACACCTTGAACCGGGTGGATGGATCACCGGAGGTCACCGCGTTTTCGTCGCGGAAAGTTGCCTATTCGGATCGGAGCGACGTCGGCTCATGTCCTCAGACTGGTGGATACGAAGAGAAATCCTCGTTCCCACGGTCCTCCGTGGGAATGCCGTCCCCGACGCTCCGCGTCGTCTGCCCTCGGCGAAATGCGGACGCGGGAGCGTCCAGGACGGCATTCCCACGCAGAGCGTGGGAACGAGTGTATAGGAGGTCGAGCCGGGAACAACCACCATTTCTGGAACATGAGCCGCGACGTCGAGGTCTTGCACCCGAATGTGACGACGTATTAGATTTTCGTTCGGAAAAATGCAAGGGTATAGGCACGACCGGCGAGTATGAGGAAAAGGCGTAGGTTTCCAGGGATACTCAGGCATGGCGATCAGGCGATCCGCCGTAGTGGGTCAGCTACAAGCGGTCTTCGACGGCGGGACGATCGCGGGGCTCACGGATGCCCAGTTGCTCGAGCGGTTCACGGGCCGACGCGGGGAGAGTGCCGAGATCGCCTTCGCCGGGGTGGTGGCCAGGCACGGGCCGATGGTTCTGGGGGTATGTCGCGGCCTGCTGCGGAACTCCCACGACGCGGAGGATGCGTTCCAGGCGACTTTCCTGCTCCTTGCCAGGAAGGCTGGGTCATTGCGTCGCCCCGAACTCGTGGGACCTTGGCTCCACGGGGTCGCTCACCGCTGCGCCCGTCAGATCAGGACCGGGAACGAGCGCCGGCGGAAGCGCGAGGCGGAGGCGGCGATGTCCGGGAACAGACCGGCGGGTCACGCCGTGCGGCAAGAACCTGACCTAGGAACTCGTGAGGACGTCGAGGCGCTACACGAGGAGATCGAACGGCTCCCCGAGCGGTATCGCACGGCGGTCGTGCTCTGCGAACTCCAGGGGATGACCCACGAAGAGGCCGCGCGGCGGATCGGTCGGCCCGTCGGCACGGTGAGCGCGCGGTTGTCACGAGCAAGGGAGCGATTGCGGGGCAATTTGAGCCGCCGGGGCGTCGTCCTTCCGGCAACGGCGTTGGGGTTGGCCTTGAACTCAACTCAGGCCTCGGCAATGCCGCCCGCGCTCGTGGATTCGACGATCAAGATCGCGATGGCGGTCTCCGCAGGCGTCACGGCCGGAGTGGTCCCGGCGACGATCGTGTCTCTCTCCCAAGGAGTTGCGAAATCCATGTTCCTCACGAAATTGAAAGTCGTTTCGGGCGTGGTTCTTCTAAGCGCCGCCTCGTTAGGGGGCGTCACCGTGGTCGCTCAACAGATCTCAGCCCCGCGGCAGGCCTCGCGGCCGAACGTCCCCGCGCCGAATTCGGTCGCGGCCCCTGCGGAGGTGCCCGCGAAGGAGGTTGCTCTGAACGCGGAGGTCTCCCAAGAGCCTGCCGTCGCCGTCGCCCAAGACGAAGCGTTGAAGCCTCGCAAGGATTCCGTCGAAGCCCCGGTTGTTCAAGGGATCGAGATCGACGGCTCGCTCGACGATTGGCCTGCGGCGATGCCTCGCTATCCGATCGGGAAGCTGCTCGAAGACCCTTTCAACCGTCTCGGCACTAGGGGCATGAAGGGGCAGAACCGCTCGACAAGCCCCGACTTGAGTGCC
>JAYUFP010000243.1:0-2150 GCA_043738665.1 Isosphaeraceae bacterium | reverse complement strand
TGGCTATGTCTTGCCAACTATATGCCTCGTCTCACTTTGTAAAAACCCCTCCCTCTGAGGGTTGGCTAGGGGGGTGGTGCGGACCGCTCGAATACGATGGTGTGCGACTCCGTCGCGTGGACGTCTTTTCGCGGGGGAAGGGTGGGCCGAATCGATGCAAGGAGGCCCAAGCTTTCGTCATCAGCCCCCGAGTCGCCATGTCACGACCGGCTTATCCGCGATTTCACAATGCCGCCCGGGAGTGTTCCCCATGATACGCGGGCCGGTTCGACGAGAGCGCCGAACGTCGGGACGCACCACCGCCGCGACGGATTTGGGCCCGTAAGGAACGGATCTCGGCGCGGAGAAGTTTGAAGTGCAGGGACGAGACGTAGACGGCGATCCCCATCGCACAGAGCGCCACGTAGTGACCCTCCCCCGTCAGACCATCGGCCGCATAAGCCACCGAGCCGATGAGGAGCATTTCCACGACGATCCTGAGGAGTTCGCCCTTCTTACCCCGGCGTCTGCGTTTCCGTGGATCGATACGAGCGTCCGGTCTGCCCATCTCAAGATCGTTCATGAAGGCCTCGGGGCGCGGTGTCCGTGGTGAAGAGGTTTCGAGCACTACGCGTAGAGTAGGACACGTCCAGAGAGAGCCCTCCCCGCCGGACGATCAGCCCGCCACGCCTGTCTCGATACTCTTCGCCTCCAAATGCTGGAGCCGCTTCTCGGCCTGGATGCGCCGCCAGATTGAGTCCGAGTTCCACCGCACCAGCCGCTTCCGTCGACCTCTCCGCTTGTAAAACTCGAACTTCGCGACGTACTCAAGGTGCTGGCGGATTTGGTCGATCGAGTGCCCTGAATCGTGCCACTCGACAAGTTTCTTCATGAGCGACCGCTCGGCCTCGTCGGGCACGAGTTCCCAGTGCCCGCCCCGACGGCGCACCCACTCGAACCCATACGGGCTACAGCCGTTAACAGGGCGACCTCCGAACCGAGAGTGCGAGGCCGACTCCGCGGCTTTCTCCGACCGCAGAGCGGCTTCCAGGTCGACCATCGCCCTCACCACTGCCGGGACGTCGAGCAGGCGGACAAGCAGTCCGGTCGCGAGCCGGCGATCTTCGCCGAGCGGGACAACAAGCTCGATGCGGCGCGGGAACGGAGGCGGGCTGCCCGCGAGGCGGCTCGAACGGCCGTCGGATCTTGACCGACCAGGTCATTGCCCGAGTCAACTCGCGGCGCTACGAGGGCTGATGGCCTGGGCGGAGGATAGGGCTCCGTGGCGACACGACCCGAGCGCCGCCCCAGGGACCAAGACCGAAAGGGGGCGGCACGATGCCGCCCAGTCTTTCCCTTCGGGATTGGTACGAAAGCGGTAAATCGAACCATACTGAACACAAGTCCCGTACTATTTATCTCCCGACCCCGGTTTCTCCATTTCACGCTGAACCATTACACTCACGTTCGGAGGGTTCGATCCGGTCGTCGGAGTCCAGCCAGAACGCAAAATCACCGGTTGCGTGTGAAAGTGCCGCGTTCCTCGCCGCCGCGAAGTCCTCGACCCGGGGGAAGGTGAAAACCTTCGCCCCCAGTGAGCGGGCGACGTCAACGGTCCGGTCCAACGACCCCGTGTCAACGACGACGAACTCGTCGAATAAATCGCCTGCCGAGGCCAGACAGGCCGGCAGGTTGTCCTGCTCATCCCGAACGATCATCGTCAGGCTGATTTTGGCCTTACTGGACGGAACGGGTCGAGTGCGTTCGCGGTCTTTTTTCTCCGACCATGCCGAGAGGGTGACATTTCTTAGCGGAGGGGCATCACTTCCCCATTTCTCTGCGAATAGGGCGTGATTCTTTTCCAGGAGGGAAGAGGTGTCGATTCGAGCGCCGGCAAACGTGCGGCTCCCGAAATGGTGGATGAACAGGTCGACCGCGACTGCTAGATCGAAGCCCGCGGTTTTGACTCGCAGCGCCAGATCGTCGTCGTCAAAAAATCCCAGGCCGAACCGCTCGTCCAGCCCGCCCACGGCGTCCATGACCTGTCGCTTTATCAACAGGCAAAAACCCGAGAGTTTCTCGGCGACTAGCCACTGCCCCCTGTGCTCCGAACGCCATTGTGCTGCGAACTGATGCATTCCGCCAAGATCAGCGTACGGAACGGACTCGAC
>JAYUFP010000242.1:0-6765 GCA_043738665.1 Isosphaeraceae bacterium | reverse complement strand
ATCCGATGGCGGCTGACTCTTTGGTACGGGGCCGTGTTGGCGACCGTGCTGGCCGTCTTCGGCGCGACGGTCTACCTGATGATGCGACACGCCCTGTTGGCCCGGACAGGGACAGGAATGAGCATGGAGTCGACGGAAGTCGCGGAAGAGGTCGGGCGGTCCCGGGACCGTGCGACCCTCGGAACCTGGCTGGAACGGCGGTTCTCCCGCCATCCGGGGTACGACATCCAGGTCAGCGCGCTCGAAGGGGAGGCCCTGTTTCGGAGCGAGCGCATCAAGGCCAACGGTTTGCCCAGGCCGTCCGATCCGCCCACGTCGGAAAAACCCACTTTTGAGAGCTTCGCGGGCGAGTCGGGTCACGCCCGTCTGCTCAATCGCGTGGTCCCCGGTCCGGATGGACCGCTGATCCTCCAGATCGCCGCCTCACTTTCGGCCGACGATCATGAGTTAGGCGAACTGCTGACGGTCATGCTCCTCTCCGGTCCCTTGGCCCTCGCCCTGGCTTTGGGGGGCGGATACCTTCTGGCACGCCAGGCGCTTGCCCCGGTCGACCGGATGGCTGTGGAGGCCGAACAGATCACCGCGACCCGACTCGATCGGCGTCTGGATGTACCCAATCGCGACGACGAACTAGGGCGGCTGGGTACGACTCTCAATGGAATGATCACTCGTCTTGAGCGGTCATTTGAAGAGACTCGCCGGTTCACCGCCGACGCGGCCCACGAGCTTCGCACTCCTTTGGCAGTGATGCGAAACATCGCCGAGGTCGCGCTCCGATCCCCGCGTGATCAGGAACACTACCGCCGGGTGCTCGGCGACGTCCTCGAAGAGGTCGAACGGATGACTCGCCTCGCAGAGCAGTTGCTCTTCCTCTGTCGGGAAGACGCTGGGCTGGTGCCGCTCGCGAGGAAAGGGATGCGGCTCGACGAATTGGTGAGGGAAGTCACGGAGCACATGAGCGTCGTTGCCGAGGCCAAGGGACTGACGATGGAAAGTGGCGACCTCGCGCCGTGCCCCGTCCGGGCGGACGCGGATCAACTCCGTCGCGTCCTGTTCAACTTCCTGGACAACGCGATCAAATTCACCCCGGCTGGCGGCACCATCCGTGTTGGCATGAACACGTCTGACGGGCACGCTTGTCTCACGGTTTCCGACACGGGGGTAGGCATCTCCGCCGAACACATCCCGCATGTCTTCGAGCGGTTCTATCGGGTCGATCCGGCGAGAGGCCAAGAGTCATCAGGCACAGGGCTGGGCCTGGCGATCTGCCGCTCCGTCGCGGAAGCGCACGGCGGACACGTCCGCATCGAGAGCGAGGTTAGCCGGGGGACTCGGGTGAGTCTCATGATACCGACTCAGACAGAGGATAAGGACGCGGAATCGTGGCTTAAATCCCCCGTGGGTGGGAACGGCCAGACGATCGATTCATTCAACGGAGGCGATGTCCCATGAAAAACAATCCGCGACGTGGGTTCACGCTGATCGAGTTACTCGTCGTCATCGTGATCATCGCGCTTCTGATCGGCCTGCTTTTACCAGCGGTGCAATCGGCCCGCGAGGCGTCGCGCCGCCTCAGTTGCGTCAACAACCTGAAGCAACTGGGCCTGGCGCTCCACAGTACGAAGGCCAGCAAAGCGTCCTGCCGCCCACGATGGTGCTTACCGGGAGCGGCACGACGACCGCGTGGACGAACGGCTGGAGCGTCAACGTCCGCATCCTGCCCGCGATCGAGCAGCAAAATGTCTTCAATGCGATCAACTTCACGATTGCCTTCCAGGAGTGGGAGAACCGCACCGCGACCGGGGTGGTCATCCAGCAGTTCCTCTGCCAGAGCGAGCCGAACCAGCAGGCAACCGACCACGCGAGTTACGGCAAAGTCGGCGGGGTGAACTACGGCTGGTGCATGGGCGACTGGTTCGTCTGGGGCGGCTTCATCGGACCTAAGACCAACCGCAGTGCCTTCGGCCCCAACCAAAGCCGCCGCTGGGCCGATTTCACCGACGGCCTCAGCCAGTCGCTGATCCTCTCCGAGGTCAAGAACTGGCAGCCGTACCTTCGCGACTGCGGCGGCCTGTCGAAGATCAACGACCCGGCGAACATCCCGAGCCCCGGCGCTGACCCGATGCAGGTCGTACCCGAATACGGCTCGGCCTCCTGCACCTTCAAGCCCGACGGCCACGCCGAGTGGGTCGACGGCGGTGTCCACCACACTGGGTTCACCACGGCGTGGACACCCAACAAGAAGATCAGCAATACCTTGGCCGCCGACATCGACATCAACGGCCAGCGGGAGAAGGTGGGCGGCCCCACGTTCGCCGCCATCAACTCGCGGAGCTACCACCCGGGCGGGGTCAACGTGCTGCTCGGGGACGGAAGCGTGCGGTTCATCAAGACGTCCATCAACGGCGCGACCTGGCGGGCGCTGGGAACAGTTGGCGGGGGCGAGGTCATTAGCGGCGACAGCTACTGAATTGGCGACTCTGGACGGTTCGACAACTCCAAGATGAGGAGCAACGCGATGCGATTTCTGAGTGTCATGGTCGGAGTGTGGTCCCTGATGGGACTCGCAGTCCAGGCCGGGGACGCTGCGAAGAAGACGTGGACGTTCGAGGACGACGCGACAGGCGCGGCCCCCAAGGGCTTCTCCCCGGCGGTCGGCGAGTGGACGGTCATGATCACCGACGGGGGCAAAGTTCTGGCTCAGTCGGCCAAGAACGCGAACTCCGTCTTCAACGTGGTACTGGTGGACGACACCAACGCCAAAGACGTCGACATCTCCGTCAAGGTCAAGGCCCTCGCGGGAGAGTCCGACCAGGGCGGCGGACTCGTCTGGCGGGCCAAGGACGCGAAGAACTACTACATCGTCCGGTACAACCACAAGGAAGACAACTTCCGGATCTACAAGGTCGTCGACGGTGTCAGGTCCCAACCTTTCCAGAACGCGGACGTGAAGCACCACGACGGCTGGATGGGGGTCCGCGTGACGATGAAAGACGACCACATTGAGTGCTACGTCGACGGCAAGAAATACCTGGACGTCCACGATTCGACGTTCCCGGACGCGGGGATGATCGGCGTCTGGTCAAAGTCGGACGCCCGGTCGCAGTTCGATGACCTGACGCTCAGCGGGGACTGATTGATCCCACTAAACCGCCTGCCCGAACGCTCCGGCGGTCGACTCATGCTCGAATGAAGGAAATTCATGATCACGACGAAGACGCGGTTTTTGAAGGCTGGACTACTGACTTTTGCCACTGTCGGAATCGGTTTGGTCGCGTTCGCCCGCCAGGACGACAAGCTCGATCCCGAGCGGATCACCTCCGCCTCGGGGACAAAAGCGACCGTCACCGACGACGGTGTGGTGCGGATTGCCTGGCCCCGCAAGGACGTGCCGGTGAGAATCGACGGGGTCGCCCTGAAGCCGTTCGCCGGGCTGGGCTCGTGGGCGGCGTTCACCAAGGCCACGCATGGCGCGATGGTGATGGGTGACACGGTCGTCTTCCAGGACGAGGTGACCCCGGCGATGGACGCGGCCTTCGCCCACGGGCTGGAGGTTACGGGTCTGCACAATCATTTCTTCTACGACGAGCCGAAGGTCTACTTCATGCACGTCGGCGGTCAGGGGGAGCCGGAGAAACTCGCGGCCGGGATCAAGGCGGTTTGGGACGCCGTCAAGAAGGTCCGCGCCGCCGACGCGAAGCCGGCCATCGCGTTTGAAGAGATCGGTCCGGAGGCGGACGAGGCGGACCAGAAGATGATCGAAGAGGTTTTGGGCCACAAGGGGCAGGCCCAGGACGGGGTCGTGAAGGTGACGATCGGCCGCGAGGGGATGATGCACGGGGTCAGAGTCGGCGGGTCGATGGGTCTCACGACCTGGGCCGCGTTCAGCGGTGGTCAAGCACACGCCGTCGTCGATGGCGACTTCATCATGTCGGCCGCCGAGGTTCAGGTCGTGCTCCGCGCGCTCCGCAAAGCGAAGATCCACATCGTGGCCCTCCACAACCACATGGTCGGCGAACAGCCGGCGTACTACTTCACGCACTTCTGGGGAAAAGGGCCTGCCCGCGAGTTGGCCCAGGGTCTGAGGTCGGCCTTGGACGCGCAGAAGGCGGTGACCAAGGCCGGAAACCTTTGATTGTTCGAGAGACTGACGAGATCGGCCAACTTACGGGGAGTGAAAATGACTCGGCAATCGTCCCGTTTCGCTCGCGCTGCTTGTGCGCTCGCGGTCTTGATGGCTTCCGCCATGATCTCCTCGGTGCTCGCGGCCGACCCACCGCCCCTCGAACGAGTCCAGACGATCGCGCTCAAGGGGCCGGTCGGTGGCATGGACCACCTGGCTGTGGACGCGAAGCGGGGCCGGTTGTTCGTCGCGAACACGGTCAACAACAGCCTTGACATCGTTGATTTGAAGGCCGGCAAGCTCCTCAAGCAGGTTCCCGACCAGGGACGAATCCGGGGAATCGCCTATTCCCCGGAGGCCGACCGGGTCTTCGTAGGCAACGGGACGGGCGGCGTCTGCAACGCCTTCGACGGGGAGAACTACAACCTCATTAAGGGCGTCACGCTGGGCGTGGACGCCGATAACGTGCGGTACAACCCCCGCACCCGGCGGATCTACGTCGTTCACGCGGACACCGAACTCTCGGTCATCGACGCCAAGGATTTCACTCTCCGCAGCCCAATCGCACTGCCCAAGTCCCTCGGGGCATTCCAAGTGGAATCAGGCCGACCCAGGATGTACGTCAATGCCAAGGCCGAAGGTCAGATCGTGGTCATCGACACGGACAAGGACGAAGTGACCGACCGATTCCCGGTCGGGCCTTCCGGGATGAATGCCGCCGTGGCGATCGACGAGCCTAACCGCCGCCTCTTAGTGGGGTGCCGGAAGAACCCTTCGCTCGTCGTCATGGACAGCGACACGGGCAAGATCGTGGCCAGCTTACCTATACCGGGCGACGTCGATGACCTGTACTACGACGCGAGGCGGAAACGAATTTACGCCTCATGCGGTGACGGCGCGATCGCCGTCATCCGCCAGATCAATGCCGACCGATACGAGGCGCTCGAAACAATCGCCACCGTCACGGGAGCCCGGACTTCGATCTTCAACCCCGAGGACGGTCGGCTCTACCTCGCCGTTCCCCGAAGAGCGGAGAGGCCCGAGCGGCAGAATCCGGAGGTCTGGGTCTATCGGACGGGACCATGAGTCAACTCGTTCATCACGCCCTATATGGGCTCGTCAATGATTCGAAGCCCCCCCGGGGGGTCGCTTGCGAAAGCAGCCCGGACTTCCTCGGGACGGGTCGCCTGGTCGACTGATTGTGCGATCAGGGTCAGTCGAAAAGTGACCTATGGCCGCGGCTGGACCCGTCACGGCTGGACGCGGGATGCGCGGCCTTTCTATTTCGCGCAAGACGAACCTAACGACTCTCCAGGGACGTCTCGGGATACCCGATCGCCCAGGCGTACCACTTGACCGTCACGCCCGGCAGCCAGCGGAGCGTTTGCCCCTTGCGAGGCCCGGAGACCGCGCGCCCGACGATTGACCAGCGCGAGCCGGTCTCCTTGTCCACCCACGGGGATTCGGGGTCGTTCAGGTCTAAGGCGAGAGTCACCGGTTCGCGCGTCTCGCCCTCGGTCTCCGGTGCGTAGGCCGCCGCCGTCCGCGTCCGGGCGTCCCAAAGGATGACGGCTTGACTCCCACCCAGGGTCGCCGTTCGCAACACGGACAGCGCGCCGAACGACTTCAGCGGCCAGGCGCGGCTTGCTCCTCGGAGGGCCAGTCCGAAAACTCGTTCCTCCGCGTCGAGTCGCGGGTCCGGTTTCGGTCGCGTTCCCCGGGACTCCTGCAGGAGTGACTTCGGGGCCGATTGCGGCTGAAACTTCGAGACCATCGCGTAAGCCACCGTGCCGGGGTTGGCCTTCAGCCACGGACCCCAATCGGTCTCGATGGTGGGGATCGGCGTCAGCCGCTCGCCCTTGCGGGGGCCGTCGAACGCGAGGCCGGTCAGGCAATCGAAGAGCGTGCCGTCCTTGTGCCTCATGACCATCACGCCGTTCCGCCAGCCGTGGAAACGGTAGTCGAGCGACGCGGGGTAGCCCCGCACGAAGTCGGCGTCGGCGTCGTAGGCGAACACGCCGTAGGTGTCGCTGATGACGCGGTAGGGGACGAGGAACCAGCGGTAGGGGATCGCCCCTCCGTCGTACTTCCCGCGGACCCAAGAGAGCACCCGGTCGTCGTCCCGGAGAACGCCGGCTTTACGGCGCGACTCATCGACGCAGTGCGAGCAGGCGGGGTTGACCAGCGTCTCGAACATCTCGGGCCGGAAGAGAGACTTCGGCTCGTCACCAACGGCCGCCAGGACCGCGAGGAGCACGCTTGTCGCAAGCATTTGTGATGAACTCCGTGGACTGGGGATGATCCGTCGCGGTAAGTGGAAGGCTACCGTTTCCGTACTCTCGGGAAAAGCAGGCCCGCCCGTCGCTTGTAATCCTCGTACTTCTCGTCGTAGTAGCTTACCAAATCACGCTCCTCGAATCGCAGGGCGAGAAGGATGTACGCAGTCGTCGCCGCGGCGAACAGGAGGTGGCCGACGGTCATCGTCGGGGTTCCCCAGAAGGCGAGCAGGAAGCCGAGCATGACGGGATGGCGGACCCAGCGATAGAGAAAAGGGGCCTTGAAATTGATGGGCGTGTACTCTCGGCCGGAGGCATAGAGGAATACCTGCCTCAGCCCGAACAGGTCGAAGTGATCGATCAGGA
>JAYUFP010000241.1:0-2155 GCA_043738665.1 Isosphaeraceae bacterium | reverse complement strand
TGTCTTGCCAACTATATGCCTCGTCTCACTTTGTAAAAACCCCTCCCTCTGAGCCGCAAAGCCGGGGAGAGGGCGATCGGCTTAGGATTCGTCAGACCGCGTTCCGGGACCGACGTCAATCTCCGGATGGATTGTGGGGATGACACGGCTTGCAAACGGCCGGAATGGGATCGCGCGCAACAAAAAATTCGCCGATCGAGACCGGCCTGCTTGCATCGTCAACGCTAACGTTTCACCAGCCCAGCCTCGCACTCCCAAATCATGGGCTTCTTCGCGAGTCGTGTAAATCTCTGGTCCGAATTCACCGGCCTGAACCTTTCCGACCCGCAGACTGTCCGATTCGAGATCGCGCCGCTAGAATAATGTCCCGTACGGTCGTGGACCGACGTGGAGAGTCCACGCTCTCGTCGGCCGAGTGAATTCAGGGAGTCTTTCGATGGGCGAGAGCGCGATCCGGGTCCGGGACCTTCGCAAGGAATACCCCGGGCGCGACGGCCCGGTCCTCGCCGTGAACGGAATCGACCTGGAAATCCCCGTGGGCGAATGCTTCGGCCTCCTCGGCCCGAACGGGGCCGGCAAGACCACGATCGTCGAGATCCTCGAAGGGTTAAATCAACCGACGTCGGGTGAGGTCGAGATTCTCGGGAGGCGCTGGGGGGATCACGAACGAGAGATCCGCGAGCGGATCGGCGTCACGCTTCAGGACACGAAATTCCCCGACAAGCAGACCGTCCGCGAAATGGTGGTCCTCTTTCGTAGCTTCTACAAGTCGGGACTGGAGCCCGAGGACGTGCTGGGCCGGGTCTCGCTCGAAGGGAAATCGAACGCGTTCGTCGAAACGCTCTCCGGCGGCCAGCAGCAACGGCTCGCCGTGGCGATCGCCCTCGTGGGTGATCCCGAGTTGCTCTTCCTCGACGAACCGACGACCGGCCTCGACCCGCAATCGCGCAGGCAACTCTGGGACGTGATCAATCACCTCCGCGGCCAGGGGCGGTCGACGCTCCTGACCACTCATTATATGGACGAGGCCGAGAAACTCTGCGACCGCGTGGCGATCATCGACCAGGGGAAAGTGATCGCGATCGGCTCGCCGCGCCAGCTCATTTCGCGGCTCGGCGGAGAACACATGGTCGAATTCGCCCTGGCGGGAGAGCCCGGGTCCGAGACGATCGAATCCACGTCGTTCGCGAAACTCCCCTCCGTCCTGCTCACCAGGAGCGAGGGAGACGGCTTTTCGCTGACCGTCCGCGAGCCTCACACCGTGATCCCCGCACTCCTGGATTATCTCGAAGAATTACAGCGCCCACTCTCCAGCCTGACGACGCGCCAGGTGAGCCTCGAAGACGTCTTCGTCTCACTGACGGGCCGGCACCTTCGCGACAACGAGCCCGACGAAGTGAAGCCCACCGGAAAATCCCGCAAGCGCTGGGGAAAGCGCTGAGCCGACTTGCTCATGCCCGCATGCGATTTCGCGTGTTTCCGCCATCCTTCCTTTGCCATCCGTCATTGCCCATTCCCCCCGAACCCGGAGCCCACGACCGACCCATGAGCCGCTCGCATCCGCTCCGAGAACTTTATGTGACCCGCCTCCGTGAGTTCTACCGCCAGCCCGCGCGGATCTTCTGGGTCTACGGATTCCCGACCGTCCTGGCCGTCTGCCTCGGCCTGGCGTTCAAGAGCCGGCCTCCCGAGGCGACGCAGGTCGACCTGATCGAGAACGCCGCGTCGGCGTCGGTCAAGAAGACGCTCGATTCCTATGACGCCGATGCTCGGGCGAAGCACAGGCCCGGCCTGATCCTCTCGTCAAACAATCGCGAAGATGCCTTGAAGCGGCTGAATCGCGGAAAGACTCCGCTCGTCGTCGAGCCCGGCACCGGCGGACAGGTCACGTACCACTTCGACCCGACCCGCCCCGAGGCGTCGGTGGCCCGCTCCGCCGTGGATACCATTCTTCAGGAAGGTGCGGGGCGAAAGAACCCGGTGGAAACGACGGAAGTGGCCGTGACCGAGCCCGGCGCCCGCTACATTGACTTTCTCATCCCCGGCCTCATCGGCTTGAACACGATGGGGGGCGGGCTCTGGGGGATCGGCTTTTTGATCGTGAATTTTCGGATCGCGAAATTGCTGAAGTGCTTCATCGCCACCCCGATGCCGC
>JAYUFP010000240.1:0-6785 GCA_043738665.1 Isosphaeraceae bacterium | reverse complement strand
ACCAACGAGCCCTCGAGGGCGCTTGAAAACGACTTCTGATCGTCGATATCAGGGGTTACTGATAGGTTTTCGGGCCTTCTCAAGGGGGTCGAGGTGGACGGTGCGCCTGGAGCGTTTGAAGTGCGGAGGGGGCGAACCCGGGCTGATGAAAAGTTGGTGTTGACGATCCGGAAGGGTCGGTCTGGATCGTCGAGTTTTTTTCGCGCGCGATCCGGTTCCGACCGTTTGCAAGCCGTGGTAGCCACACAATCCATTCGAAGATTGTCTTCGGTCGCGGAACACAATCGGAAGAATCCTGAGACGATCGCCCTCGCCCCGGCTTTGCGGGGCGAGGGTAAGGGGTGCGGGGTCCGGTCCGCGAATGACTGGCCGGCGAGTCCGATGGTTCGAGCAAAATGCGGCCCCTCACCCCTCCCTCTCCGCGCAAAGCCGGGGAGAGGGCGATCGTCTCATGGTTTCGCGTCGGCTTCACTTCAACCGAAGTCGATATCCACTTCGGTTGAGGCGATACCAAGGTTTCACAAAGGGGGAAAGAGGGCGCAACGCATTCTGGATGAAAACAAAGCACGGGCAACCCCGACTTTTCACCGGCCCGGGCTCGCACTCCCGAAGGCGTCGAAATCACGAGAATGAAACGGCGGTGTGCGGGGAGCACGTTCCTCTATACGATGACGCCGCAAGGCTAGGTCGGCGACGTCCGGATTCCCGACGAGGTGGTCAAGAACCTCAAGAAGGCCGTCGAGACCACGGACGACGCCCCGAAGCTCTCCGAGAACGCCTACAAGGATCGCGTCCGAGACCAGGTTCTTCTTTTCCCCGACAAAGAACTCAAGCGCGGCGAGACGTGGACGCGCGAGTCGCGAGTCGCCTCCCCCGCGGGGATTCACGTCCACCGGAAGATCTACACGTATGAAGGCGCCGACGAGTCCTCGAAAGCGGAGACGATTCGCCCGGGAGTTAAGGTCGCCCCGCGGAGCAATCCCGACGCGGTCCTCGACGTGAATATCGACGCGCGGGAGGACAAGGCCGGCGATTCTTTCGATAATCAACTTGGGCACTTGATTCCATCGTCGCGCGCGCAGATTTTTCAGGTGACGGACACGTTGAAGGCTGGTCCGATGAACGGAAAGTCGTATCGCGAGAAGACGACGGTGAATTCGTCTTTGAAAAAGATCGAATCGAAAACCGGCGCGGTCGCGACGAAGTCGAGCCGATTTGATTATCCGAGCATCCCATGTTTCTTCAGCTTGCTGCAAAACGTGCTCCGAGGCATCCCCAGCAGGCGCGCGGCTTCGCTCTTGTTTCCCCTTGCTTCGTCGAGCGAATCAATCAGGCGCTGGCGTTCGAAGGCGAGGAAGTCGTTGTCCCACACCTCTTCGCCCGCCGGTTCGTTCCACATGGGGCTGATCGCCGGCACGGTCGACACCGGGGTGGGGAACTGCTTCCTCGAACTCGCCGCCGTCACTGCCTCACGTGGCCTTCGCCTCGGGGTCTGGGCCGGTCGGCGGACTTCGTTCGGCAGGTCGCTCGGTCCGATCGACGGGCCGTCGGCGAGCACTACGGCCCGCTCGATGACGTTCTCAAGCTCGCGGATGTTCCCGGGCCAGTCGTAGGCGGTCAACGCCTCCACCGCGTGCTCGTCCAGGTGCGTCACCGTCTTGCCGACGCGTCTGGCGTGGTCGGCCAGGAACGTCACGGCCAGCTCGAAAACGTCTTCCTTCCGCTCGCGGAGGGCAGGGACCCGCAAACTGATCACATTGAGTCGGTAGTAGAGGTCTTCGCGGAACTTGCCCGCGCGGATCAAGCCCTCGAGATCCTGGTGAGTCGCGGCAAGGATTCGCACGTCGATGTTGATCGTTTGCGAACTGCCGACGCGCTCGAACGACATCTCTTGCAGAACCCGAAGGAGCTTGGTCTGGACTTCGAGGTTGATGTCGCCGATTTCGTCGAGGAAGAGGGTCCCGCCGTCAGCCTGTTCGAACCGGCCGACGCGGTCACGGTGGGCGTCGGTGAAGGCCCCTTTGACGTGGCCGAAGAGCTCGCTTTCGAGGAGGGTTTGCGAGAGCGCCGCACAGTGGACCTTCACGAAAGGGCGGTCGGCGCGGGGGCTCGCCGCGTGGATCGCTTCGGCCAGCAACTCTTTCCCCGTGCCGCTCTCGCCGCGGATCAAGACGGCCGAGGGACTTGCGGCGACTTTCCTGGCGAGCGCGATCATCTGCCGAACCGCGCGGCCGGAGCCTTTGATCCGGTCGAAAACGGTGGTCTCGGCGTTGGCGTATTCGGCGCTCAGGTTCGAGGTCTCGGGCGGTTCCTCGCGGCGGCTCCCGGCGCGGTCGGTCAACTGGTCCTGAAGGATCAAGATCCTCCGCTGCTGTTCGGCGATCTTGTCGACCTTATCGCGGAGTTCGTGGTTGAGCGTTTCGAGGGTCTGCTGGATCCCCGCGGAGTGGAGCGCGAGGGTCGCCACCGAGCTGAGCGCGGCGAGGAACGCGAGTTCTTCGTCCTCATACGGCATCCCGCTCCGCTTGGGGCCCAGGACAAGGAGGCCGGCAAGCTCGCCATCGGATTCGAGCGCCGCGGCGGCCTCGCCTCCCAGCGCGATCATTGCGTCGATCGACGGTTCGGAGGCCCCTCCCACGGCGACGGTGTGAGGGACCTTCACTCCGGGAACCCTTCGGAGCCGCTCGACCAGAGGATTCTCGGAGGCGATCGTCGGCTCCTCGGGGGCCGGCCCGTGGCAGGCCGCGAGCTTCAGCGGTCCCCAGGGTTCTTCGCAGAGGTAGATGGCACCCCATTCCAGTCGCAAGACTTCCGCCGCCGCTTCGAGGAGGCGCCTTCCGAGGGTCTCGCGATCGACGAGGCTGCCGACCGCCAGCCGCATCTTCCGCATCGCCTGGTCGAACTTGTATTTCTCCTTGTAGAAGCGCCGGTCGATCGCCTTCTGGAACCAGCCGCGAGCGGCCTCCGAGAGCACCAGAAGGAGGACCACCGTGATCACGGCCACCATCGCCTCCCGCGAGGTCTGGTTCGTCGCCAGGAACCGGTCGCGGAAGATGATCCCGCTCACGAGCAGGATCGCCGAATAGACGAGGCCGGCCGTCACGCTGAACGCGACGTACACAACGCCGCGGTTGATCAACTCCTCGGCGCGCATCAACTTGTATCGCGTGATGCTGAGGGCGTACGCCACCGTGTAGAGCAGCGAGACCCCGAACATCGGCCAGGCCGCGCTGTCGCGCCCGAACGTGGACGGGTCAAAATAAGCCTGGACGAGCAGGTAGCCGATCAGGAGCGACGCGATCAACGAGGCCAGAAGGATCCACTGAACCTGGTTGCGTTCCGAACGCGTCTCGGCCCTCCGGAAACTGGCGATCAGGCAGACGATGCAAAGCCCGAACTGGAACACCGCCAGCCCGATGTAGCCGAGGGAGAGGTTGCGGACCAGGCGGATGACGACGTCGACACCGCTGTCAGGCCCGATCTCGGCGAGCTTTCGCGACCAGAACATGCAGCCCCAGAGCGTCAGCAGGTAGGCCGTGGGGATTCCGTAAAGTGTTCCCAGAACAAGCCTTTTGTAGCGAACCAACAGACGATTGACGCGCGGGAAGACGAGGTAGAAGTGAAGGCTCACCACCGGGACGAAGACCGCGAACGCCGCGAACAGGTAGATCATCACTGGTTCGACGACGATCTCAGTCCAGTGATACCCCCCCATGTACGCCCCGACGGTCAGCACGCAAAGCCAGAAGAAGAGGCGGGCCGAGTCGTCGTCGGGTCGCTTCCAGAAGACCCGGGCGCCGATCGCGAAGATCACCATCTCTTGAAGGAACCAGATCACCGAAGCGACATAGGTAGACGTGGGTCGGTAACGGACCCGGACCGTGGCGCTCCGCGTCTCGCCGGACGCCTTGTCCTTCCACGAGACGGGGATCGTCTGGCCGATGCTCCGCGAGAGCGAGCGCAAGGCCAGAATGTAACCCGAATAATTGCGGACCTGGATCGGGCCGATGCCCAGGATCGAATCCCCGACCTTCGGAGTCCCGCCCTCCCAGTGATAGTCGTCCTCAGGGACGGTCTCACGGACCTCGTTGCTGAAGATGCAGCGGACCCCGATATCGCCCATCCACGCGACCAGCAACAGGACCGCCATCGAATAGATCAGAATCGCCAGCGCGATCCCCATCAGGTACGCGCGCTGGGGCTTACGACGTCCCCGCGGTCCTCGATGGGGCGAGCCGGAAGGCGTAGCGAAGATCGACCCCCGGAGGGGCCCCCTCTGGCGAGGGCTCGACGGATAATTCATTCCAGGTGTCTCATCATCGGTGCAAGGTCCACGGCCGTTGCGGAGCCGCGTTCCGTCAGCATCAGTCTAACGGATCGTTAACGAAACACCAAATTTCGCTAACGATTTTTTGAAGAAATGACGAGGCGCCGTCGTTTCGCAACGGCTGACGAAACTTTTCCATGTCAGCCCGGCTCCTCACATTTTGATTGTGATGATAGGGTGTTTGCGGATTTCGGTGAGGTGACGAAAGATCTCATAATGGCGATTTGGGTAAATTGAGTTGTCATTCTTGTCTACATGTCGGCTGGGTGGCCGGGTTTCGGTGTCTGCGTGGTTTCATTAACGAAGTTTCGCTGACGACGACATGTAGTGCCGGCGGTCGGGTGACGAAATTTAGTCACTCCGATCTCGTCGGTCCGAGAAATCGGCGATGGCGACTTTTGATGGGTACGGAAGCTGCTTTTGAATTTTGCTCAACACCATGAAACGTGCCCCTCGACGTTTCCGAGCGACACCAGGATTTTTGTGCGGCCGTCCGGGAGGTTCGATGCGGATTGCGACCGAGCGACGAGCCGGGTGGGCGATGGCCCCCCAGCGTCTTGAAGGATTCGCGCGACAGGTTCGTGTCAACAGCGAATGGTTGGATGTGGTTCGCCTTGGATCGGGCGACCCGATCGTCGTGATCCCGGGGCTCGCCGGGGGGTGGCGGCTGGTCGCCCCGCTTGTTGAGCGCCTGGCGAAGCGTTTTGAAGTGATCGTTTGCGGACACCGCGGGGATCGGTTCCCGGCGTCCGGGCCTTGGGCGAGAGAGGTCGCCGATCATGCCGCGGACGTCGCGGAGATCATCGACTCACTCGGGCTTGAAAGGCCGGCTGTGCTCGGGGTCTCGTTCGGCGGAGCGGTGGCTCTGGAACTGGCGATAGAGCACACCCACCGCGTCGGCGCGTTGATCGTTCAAGGGGCGGCGGATCGCTTCAAGACGACGCTCGGCTCGAAGATCGCACGGAGGGTTCTGGAACGGTTCCCGCTCCCTGAAGACAGTCCATTCGTGAACCAGTTTTTCAACCTTCTACACGGCGGCAAGCCCGAACCCGGCCAACTCGTCGACTTCGTGGTCGAGCGGATCTGGGAGACCGACCAGAGCGTCATGGCGAGAAGGCTTGCCCTCCTGGAAACCTTCGACGTCTCGGAACGCCTCTGGCAGATTGACATCCCGGCGCTCATTCTGGCGGGCTCGCGAGACGTCATCGTGCCGTCGTCGCGTCAAAAAGCCCTTTCGGAAGGGATCGCCGACTGCCGGTTCGTGGAGCTCGAAGGCGCGGGGCACATCGCGTTCCTGACCCACCGGAGCGAGATCGCGGGCCTCGTCTCGAAGATGGTCCGCCGGGTCAACCACTCCGTCTGTTGAGGACTCTCCGCGAGTCAACCCACCACGAGACGTGTCGGTGTGCCTCTCCCACACCGATGCGTCTTGTGCCACATTGATGACCAATGGCCGATCACCAATGACCGAGCGTCGAATTCCCTCTTGGCCACTGACCATCGGTCATCGACCATCGGTCATCGGCCATTCCCACAGCTTTCGGGACTGCCTGCCATGCTGATGTCGGAAAACCTTGAACGGGCGTTGCGGTGGGCGGCGGTCTGCCATCAGGGACAGAGCCGTCGGGGTTCCGGAACGCCGTATTTCCAGCACGTCGTTGGGGTCGCCATGATCCTCGACCGCGTCGGATTTCCGGAGCCCGTCGTGATCGCGGGACTGCTTCATGACGCGGTCGAGGACACTGAGGCGACGCTCGACGACGTTCGCGACCGATTCGGCCCCGAGGTGGCGAGGATCGTCGACTGCTGCTCCGAGGTCAAGAACGATGCAAAGGGGAATCAGCGACCCTGGATCGCCCGGAAGGAAGATCACCTCGCCATTCTCGCCAAGAAAGAGACCCCCGATGAGGCCCGCGCCGTGATCTTGGCCGACAAGCTCCACAACTTGCGGAGCATGGCCTGCGACCTCCGCGATGGAATCGACGTCTGGGCGAGTTTCCACGCCGATCGTTCGATGGTTCGATGGTACTACAAGACGACCATCGAGATATGTGGACGGGGGACTGTCGCGCTCGAACGGTTGGGCGAGGAGTGCCGTTCCGGGTTGGCCGAGGTCGAGGCGATTTGACCGGCGTTCCGGAAAATCCTCAAAAGTTGGCCTGGTGACGGTTGATCGTCGGGTCGGGATTGGTATAGTAATGGTGTCGGTCGGGGGTGACAAACGCCCGATCGATACGGGTCGCACGCAACGTGGTGCGACGGGCTAGAGCCTGCTCTCGAGCGAGGCTGGACTCCCGCGAGACCAGGAAGTCTTGTCGTAAAGGAGGTGATCGAGTGTGTAGTGATAACCAGAGGCGGCTCGCCTAACGGCAGCCGACGGGTTGCCCGTCGGGCAGCCGCATACGACCTGCTTAATGGCAGGTTACGGCCAAGGCTCGACAAGTCTGTCGAGCCTCGG
>JAYUFP010000239.1:0-6786 GCA_043738665.1 Isosphaeraceae bacterium | reverse complement strand
CAGAACCGACGTTGACGAATGCCGTCTTTTCCTGCTGGCGATGCAGCCGCTCTGTCTCGATTTTCAGGTCGGTCCTTTTGACAGCGGATCGCTTTTCGGCAAGACGCTGGCCGCGATGTTGAAGAGAGACAATGTCGTCCGAAGATCCTAGGGCGAGTCTCACAAGATCGTGGCGGACTGTGTTGGAGTGCGGTGGCTTGCCACCGCTTAACGCCAAAGCCGTGGCAAGCCGCCGCACTCCGAAGAGTCCTCGATTCCGTTGGAAATTCGCCCGCCCTTCCGAAGCCGCTAAATCCCGAGAATGAAACGTTTCGGCGGCAGGGCGGTTTCATTTTCGATGTGGAGTTCTCAGGATGCCCGATGCCCGATTGTCAATGTCCAAGAATCGAGACCGCAATCCTCCTCAGACCGCTTCGTCTTCCTTCGGTCATCGACCATCGGGCATCGCTGATCAATGATCGGCACTTGTTCATGAATTCGCCCTTCGTCTTCCTTCGGTCATTGACCATCGGGCATCGGGCATCTCGGTCCATTGAAAACGAAACAGCCCTGTTTCGGCGGCGACGCGCTTGCGACTGTCGCCTATCCTTGACTAGAGTAAGTTGGGTGAAATCGGCACGGAGCGCCGTCGTGAGAGACTCGCGCTCCGCCTCCGCCCTCTGGCTTTGATTGCGTTTACGGATTGTCCCGCACGTTTCGCCCGCAGGAGGGCACACTTCATGCCGATCCGGAACTTGATGGCGATCGTCATGGTCGCGTCCGTCTCCTTGGTCTGCTGGCAAGCCTCGCAAGGGGCCAAGCCGAAAGACGAGATGATGGAACTTTACGGCCTTTTCGTGGATGCCGTTGAACAGGTTGAGGCCAACTACGTCCGTCCCGTGAACCGTCGCGAGCTGCTTGAAAGCGCACTCCACGGGATGCTCCAGGATCTCGACCCCCACTCCCAATTCATCACCGATACCGAATGGAAGTCGTTCCGGAAGCAGATCGAGGGCCGCTACGGGGGGATCGGCATCCAGGTCGAACTCGACTCGGAGAGCGAACGCCTCCGGGTGATCGCCCCGATGGTCGGAACCCCCGCCTACAACGCGGGCGTGATGTCAGGCGACCTGATCCTCGAAATCGACGGCAAGTCGACCGAGGGCATGAACCCGGATAAGGCCGCGGAAGTCTTGACCGGGCGCGTCGGTGCCGCCGTGAAGCTCGTCGTCAAGCACGAAGGCGAGAACAAGCTCGAAACCCTCTCGATGAACCGGGCGATCATCGACGTTCCGAGCGTCCTGGGCGACGCGCGGAAAGCCGACGATTCCTGGGACTTCATGCTCGATCACGACAAGAAGATCGGCTACATCCGGATCTCCAGCTTCATCTCGAACACGACCGAGGAACTCAAGCACGCCCTCGCCGAACTCAAGTCGCAGGACATGAAGGGCCTGGTTCTTGATCTCCGCGACGACCCGGGCGGACTCCTGAGCGCGGCGGTCGAGGTCTCCGACCTCTTCATCGACTCCGGCGTGATCGTCAGCACGAAGGGCCGGAACACCCCGAGCAAGACCTACGAGGCACAGAAAGACGGCGTCTACACTGACTTTCCGATGGTCGTCCTCGTGAATCAAGGCTCCGCGTCGGCCGCCGAGATCGTCTCGGCCTGCTTGCAGGACCACAAACGGGCCAAGGTGATCGGCCAGCGCTCGTACGGCAAAGGGTCGGTCCAGAATATCATCGAGCTCGAAGGGGGTAACAGCGTCCTCAAGCTCACGGTCGCCACCTACCGTCGACCTTCCGGCAAGAACATCCATCGGTTTAAGGACGCGAAGGATACCGACGAGTGGGGCGTGATGCCCGACAAGGGTCTTGAAGCCAAGCTCAGCACCAAGGAGTACTTTGCGTATCTCACAGGACGTCGTCAGCGCGACCTTCTTTCCAGCCGCAAGGGGCACAAGCCCGTGGCGAATGGAGAGCCCGCCAAGGACGACAAGGCCAAGGAAAAGCCGAAAGCCGAAACGAAGCCGTTCGTCGATACCGTCCGGGATAGGGCCTTGGGCGTGATCAAGGAAGAGCTCGCCTCGGCGACGGCTAAGAAGTGACCACGACGGCTGATTTCCCTCGATATGCCGGGGGCGTCCTGCTCCTGGCGATCGAGACGACCTGCGACGAGACCGGCGCGGCGGTGCTGGAAGGGCCTCGGCCCCCGGCTTCCGGCGTGCCGGTTGTTCGTTCCAGCGTCGTCGCTTCGCAGATCTCGCTGCATGACCGCTTCGGCGGCGTCGTGCCCGAAATCGCTTCGCGCGCGCACGTCCGACAACTCCTACCCGTCGTTGACGAAGCCCTCAGAAAGGCCGGAGTCCGCCTCGACCAGATTG
Organism: Isosphaeraceae bacterium; assembly: GCA_043738665.1. GTDB lineage: Bacteria > Planctomycetota > Planctomycetia > Isosphaerales > Isosphaeraceae > JAYUFP01. Next base: position 4,423 of record JAYUFP010000239.1, on the reverse strand, counting down.
AGGCCGTCGCCGTGGCGACCCGACCCGGACTCGTCGGCGCCTTGGTCGTGGGTTTGACCGCCGCGAAGGCGCTGGCGATGACGCTCAACATTCCATTGGTGGCGGTCGACCACCTCGAATGCCATCTCTACGCCTGCCAGCTCGCCTATCCCGACAGACAGGTGTACCCGTGCCTCGGGCTCGTCGTATCCGGAGGCCATACCAGTCTTTACGCGTGTCGTGGACCCCTGGAAGCCGAGCTTCTTGGCGGGACGATCGACGACGCGGCCGGAGAAGCCTTCGATAAGGTTGCGAGCCTGCTCGGCCTGGGATATCCGGGCGGTCCCGAGATCGAACGCGTCGCGATGACCGGGAACCCGCGGGCCTTTGCCTTTCCACGCGCGTTTCTGCACGAGGATCGGCTGGCGTTCAGCTTTTCCGGGCTCAAGACCGCCGTACTTTACGCCCTTCGCGGCCAGGATGGAAAAGGCGTGGAGAAGCCTTCAGCCGAGAAAATCGCCGACCTCGCCGCGAGCTTTCAGGAGGCGGTCATCGACGTGCTCGTGGCCAAAACGCGTCAGGCCCTCGACTGGACGCGGTTCACCAAATTGGGGGTCGGCGGGGGTGTGGCCGCGAACAGCCGAGTCCGGGCGAAGATCGGCGAGCTCGCGAAGTCGCGGGGAGTCGAGCTGTTCATACCGCCGCTCTCGCTCTGCACGGACAACGCCGCGATGGCGGGGATCGCCTTGCCGAAGCTCGCGGCCGGTCAGGTCGCGACGCTCGATTGCGACGTCGTGGCGGGTCTGGTGCGGCCCGGACGTTGATCGAATCGCAGCCTCAACCGGGCGGTCGCCGTTTCGGCCAGTGGGGCGGCGGGATCTTTGACTGAAAGCCCCGTTGTTGCTCGTCGAGCGAGTGCCTTCGGTTCAAGGCGCGGGTCAGCGATTCGGGGATCGCGGGCGGGGGCTCCGGGCGTCCTGTCGCCGTGGGCGGCGGCGTTCGCTTGGTCATGGTTGTGAACCCGATGTGAGACCGTGCCGCGTTGAGCCCTGTTCGACTCGTGACGGACGCGCACAATCCATTCATAGGCCGCCGAAACGGGCCGCGGATTCGAATGCCGGGCCATCTGAGATTCCGCTCGGCCTCGCCCGGGATCGTCAAAGACCTGCAAATCGGGGGGGAATGATGACCCATTCGCTCTGGAACGGTATCAAGGGGGTCGTCCTGGACGCGGTGGGGACTTTAATCGAACCGATCCCGTCAGTCGCGCAGGTCTATGCCTCGGTCGCGGAGCGGCAGGGCATCATCCTCAATGTGGCCGAGATCCGCGCGCGATTCGGTCGTCATTTTCGGAATGACGATGAGGATGAAACGCGCGGGCCGATGGTGACCGATGAAGCGATGGAACTCGTACGCTGGCAACGGATTGTGGGCTGCGTGATTCCCGAAGTCCCCGAACCGAATCGTGCCTTCGAGGAACTTTGGCGGCATTTCGGAAGGTCGGAGGCCTGGCAGTGTTTTTTCGACGTCGCCCCGTCGATCCGAATGATGCGAGAGGCCGGGTTTCAACTCCGGATCGGCTCAAACTTCGACAGCCGTTTGCGTGCAGTCGTCGCCGGCCTCCCCGATCTGGCCCCGTGTCGCGACGGGCTGATCATCTCGTCGGAGATCGGTTACCGAAAGCCACACCCCCGTTTCTACGAGGCGGCATGCCGCAGCATGAACCTCCCCCCGTCCGAAGTCCTTTGCCTCGGCGACGATCTCGCGAACGATGTGCAAGGTCCGGCCCGCGCGGGTCTGAAAAGCGTCTTGATCGACCGCGACTGGAAAACGGCGTCCTCGGCATCCTTCTTGAGCTTGATCGACTTGTTTTGTTGAAGGCACGAATCGACGCGGTTCAGGCCTACCGACTTGCGGGAGCCGACGGCTCGTGTCGCTCCGTTTACGGGGGGAGTTGACGTCATCAGCCCCGTCGGACCGATAGACTGACGGTGAAGGACTCGGCTTGTCCGACCCGGCACGTTTAATTACCATCTCGTTTGCGACGGGAGTCGACCGTGATTCAACGGTCGGCGGCCACGTCCGCCGGTGTCGACCCGGCCGCTTTTTCTGAAGGTCGTGCCCGGTCGGTCCGTTCCTTTCAGGGAAGAAAGGAAGTCGCACGTGGTCGCAACAGTCGAAGAACTCGCGGCGCTCGTCCGGGGCAGACTGGACGGAGACGGCACGATCCCGATCCAGGCCGCCCGGTCGGTCGGAGAGGCCGGACCCGGTGACATTACGTTCATCGAAAACGAACGTTATGCCAAACTTTTAAGAACCTCGCCGGCCTCCGCCGCGATCGTCGGACCCCACTTCAAGCGGGCGCCCGAGAATCCCCACGTCCCGGTCATTGAGGTCGAAGACCCGATCACCGCCTTCGTCGCGGTCCGGAAACACCTCGCGCCCGAGAGCAGGCCCCGCTGGGTGGGCATCCACCCCCAGGCGTTTGTCTCCCGCAGTGCCTCAATCGGTGAAAACGTTGCGGTCTATCCTTTTGCCTTCATAGGCGAAGATGCCGTGATCGGCGACGGAACCACGATTCACCCCGGAGCTGTGGTCGGTGACCGCTGCAAGCTCGGCCGAGACGTCGTGATCCGCCCGAATGTCGTTCTGTATGAGGACGTGATCCTGGGCGACCGCGTCGAGATTCACGGCGGAACCGTTCTCGGTGGCGACGGCTTCGGATACCGTTTCATCGACGGAAGACACGTCAAGGTTCCGCAAACCGGCAGGGTCGAGGTCGGCGACGACGTCGAGATCGGCGCGAATTGCACGGTCGACCGCGCCACGTTCGAGGCGACCCGGATCGGCGAGGGGTCGAAGATCGACAATCTCGTCATGATCGGCCACAACAACCAGATCGGCCGCCACAACCTCCTCTGCGGACAGGTCGGAATCGCCGGAAGCTGCAAGACCGGCGATTACGTGGTCATGGCGGGCCAGGCCGGCATCAAGGATAAGACCGAGATCGGCGATCACGTGGTCGTCGGTGCCCAAGCCGGCGTCCATCGCAATGTCCCGGCGAACTCACAGATCCTCGGCTCTCCGGCAATTCCTGTTCGAGAGCAGCGGCGGATCTTCCAGATGGTCGCCCGCCTCCCTGAGATGCATAAGCAGTTGAAGGAACTCGCGGCGCGAGTGGCCGTATTGACCGGGATCGCGCCGCCGAAGTCCGAGATCGTGGAGTCGACTGAGGATTAGGACCCTTTGGAGTGCGGTGGCTTGCTCCCGCCATGCCCCAAAGCGGTGGCATGACACCGCACTCCAAAGTCCTCGCTTGACCCTGCCGAATCCTACCCGAACAACCGAGCACGGAGGCTCGACCGCTTTGTCCGCGATCTCTCATCACCCCTTAAAGCATCAGCGGCGCCTGACCCTTTCCATCCCGCCGGTCACGACCGAGCGGACCGTGGGCCTGCTTGCGGGGAGCGGCCGGTTTCCGATCCTCTTCGCCGAGGCCGCGAAGAAGCAAGGGTACAAGGTCGAGTGCGTGGGGATTCGCTACGAGGCATCCGAGGAGCTTCGCACGCTCTGCGACTCGTTCCATGTGGTCAGCGTTTCCAAGCTCGGCGGGATGATCCGCGCCTTTCGGCGTCGCGACGTGAAGCGGATCGTGATGGCGGGAAAAGTCACCAAGAGCGTGATGTACACCCCGCTCCGCTGGCTCCGGCTCTGGCCCGACTTCCGGATGGTCCGCTTCTGGCACGGTGCCCTCCGCGGCGACCACCGTGACGATTCGATCCTGCTTCAAGTGATCGCCGAGTTCGAACACGACGGGATGATTTTCGATTCCGCCCTCGACTACTGCCCGGAGTTACTCGTGAAGGAAGGCGTTCTCACCAAACGCGCTCCCACCCCCGGCGAGCGAAAGGACATCGAGTTCGGCTGGTCGCTCGCCAAGGAGATGGGGCGGCTCGACGTCGGCCAGTCGGTCGCCGTCAAGGAGCAATCGGCCCTCGCCATCGAAGCGATCGAAGGGACAGACCGCTGCATCGAACGCGCTGGGAATCTGTGCAGGGCAGGGGGCTGGACCCTCGTCAAGGTCGCCAAGCCCGAGCAGGACATGAGGTTCGACGTCCCCACCGTGGGAATCTCGACGATCGAGAACCTCCACAAGGCCCGAGCCCGAGTTCTGGCGATCGAGGCCGATCGAACCATCATGGTCGATCAGCCGGAAGTCGTGGCCCTGGCGAATAAGTACGGGCTTACGATCGTCGCATTGCCTGATGCGACGGGTTCGCATCGTTGAATCCGAGAACAGGTCGGTCGAGAGGCTCTCGACAGGTCTTGGATTCACAATCATAGGCTCAGTACTTCCCGAATTAATCGATTGTAGGGGGTATCAGGGGTGGCAAACTCAAGTTCCTTTCCGAAAATGACTTGTGGTGACTCAGTCATTCACGGA
>JAYUFP010000238.1:0-2162 GCA_043738665.1 Isosphaeraceae bacterium | reverse complement strand
CGACCCCCAGTTCCATCGCGAGGCTCACGTCGCTGGCTGTCCCCACGCCTGCGTCCATGATCACAGGATAGTCGGGGTCGTCCCGCTTCAAGTCTTCGAGGATGATCCGGATATTATTGGGGTTGAGAACCCCCTGCCCGCTCCCGATCGGACTCCCGGCGGGCATCACGCTCGCGGCGCCCACCGCTTTGAGTCGTCTGGCGACGACAGGGTCGTCGCTTGTGTAGCAGAGGACTTGAAAGCCTTCCTTGACAAGCGCCTCGGTCGCCTCGATCGTGGCGATGGGGTCCGGCAAGAGGGTGCGGGTGTCGGCCAGGACTTCGAGTTTGATCCAGTCCGACCCGGGATTTCCCAGCCCTTCGAGTAATTCACGGCCTAGTCGTGCGGTCCGGAGCGCTTCCTCGGCGGTGAAACATCCCGCGGTATTCGGCAGGACCGTGTACCGCTGGGGGTCGAGGAAATCGAGCAGGCCGCGGCCGGATTTATCGAAAAGCCGGTCACGGCGGACGGCCACCGTGACCACTTCCGCGCCGCTGGCGTCGAGACAGTCTCGCATCAGTTCAAGCGTCGCGTACTTCCCGGTTCCCACGAACAAGCGGCTCCGAAACGTGTGCGTGCCGATCGTGAGCGGCTCCGGTTCAAGCTCCGCGACCGAACCGCCACCCACGAGAGTCACGATTTCGAGGACGTCTCCCGCGCGAATCGGTGTCTCGGCGTGCCGGGAGCGGGTCACGAGCCCTTGGTTCAGCTCGACGGCGACGTGCATGGGCTTGACCCCGAGATCCCGCAACAGATCGGCCACGGATAACGTCTCGGGAACCTCGCGCGGTTCGCCGTTAATCAAGATCGTCACGATGGTTCTCGCTCGCCGGTTGCCTTCGCGTCAACGGCTGTCCATCGTAGGGACAAGCCCCGGCGCGGTCAAGGAACGGGGCCATGCGGACAGGAGGGTTGCAAAGTCGGGCATGGCCGATGATCGATGGCCGATGATCGAGTGAGAGACTCGTTTTCTCGGCCATCGGCCATCGGACATTGAGCATCCTTGATGAGGACGCCACGACTTTGCAATCCTCCTGGCCATGCGTAAGAACCCGACAAAGGCTGACGCCCCCGTGCCGGAGATCAAGACCTTTCCGAGCCGTCTCATCAATGCCGAAGGCCCCGGCGAGGACGCCGGGGCCTTCGGTTCTGATCTTGTAATGTCCGCGCCTCGGGCCATCTTCGCGATGGGAAGGCTCCGTGACGAAGGATCCCGCTTCGCGGACGCTACAAAAGATTCATCAGGCGAGGTCGCGTTCGACCTTCGCAAGCAGATTCGCGAAATCGAGCTTGCTATGGCAGGCGTTGCTCGCGGCAGCGAGGTCGGCACCGGCCCAGTCGCGATCCTTGGCGGAGAGTTCGGAGTAAAGCTTGCGGGCTTCGCCCCGGAATCCATAATGATCGAAGTAGGTGAAGAGGCGGGCGATGGTGCCGAGGTCGGCTTCTGTCCCGCCGGCCCGCGAGCAGCTTCCGTCGCAATTCGCGCACATGGTCGGCCCGGCGGCGAGGATCGCCTGATGAAGCTGTTTCATTTCGACGGCCTTGAGGGGCTCGAACACCTCGGCCGCCTTCGTGTTTTCACGAAGCTGGTCGGTGTTCCGCATCGAAACGCAGCAGCTTGAGATCCGCTCGTCGGTCCAGATCGCGTGCAGCAGACCCTGATAAGCCGAGAGGTTTTTCTCTTTGAGCGAGGGAACGTGCGCGGCGACCTTCGTGAGGATCGGGTCGGTGTTGCCCGAGATCTGCTTCATCGAGATCAGGCCGATGCCCTTCTTATGGCAGGCGTCCATGGCGCGATTCAGCGGGGCATCCTTGTCGAGCCAGGGGGTGTAAGCGACCATGATCGCATCGACAATGTTCCCCTCCGCGGCCGCGGCGAGGTACTCCGCCTTCTTGGGGTCGTGGCACGAGAAGCCGACGAACTTGCACTTGCCCGACTTCTTGATCGCGGCGATCGTGTCTTTGAGCTCTTTGCTCTTGGGCCAATCGAGGGAGTCCGCACCGTAACCGCCACCAATCCCGTGGATGAAGAGCAGGTCGATGTAGTCAACCTTGAGGTTCGCGCAACGTTCGTCGAGCTTGGCGATCATGTCCTTGGGGGTTTTCGGCGAGTCCTTGGTGAC
>JAYUFP010000237.1:0-6801 GCA_043738665.1 Isosphaeraceae bacterium | reverse complement strand
TTTCGGAGTCGAGTCGTGTCGAGTTCTCTAACCAAATACAATCGAAAGCGGCCGCGCCACGTTACCCGACTTTGACCGGGATTTAATTGTGTCCTAGTCTTTAACGGATACTCCCGCCCCGGAAGTGGTTGTCTATGACCGCCAAGACCCTTTCGGATCGGCTCGGCCGCGGAGTCGAGCGGACCGGCGTAATGATTGACCGTCGTGGCCGCGTCGCGCGGCCGGAGGCAGACCGCTCATGATTTGGTCTCGGCTATGGAGTCGGATCGTCGACGAAGAGGCGGCGACCGCGGCGGAGTACGCGGTCATGCTGGCACTGATTATCGGCGCCTTGATCGCCGCCATCTCGTCCGTGGGCGGCTCCACGTCGTCGGGGTGGAGTAAAAACGTGAATTTGATCACCAATGCAATCAATGGCGCGGGGAGTTAGGACGATCCCTTCGCCTTGATTCGGCGATTCTCGGGTCGTCGTCCCGCGGGTTCGGCTGGTAGCATAGGCGATCGTAAAAGTCGAGGCGGGAACGCCGTCCCTCGCGTTTCATCACGCGAACCGGACTGCGGATCGCCTCTTGCCGTTGCGCCCCGCCGATTGCGAGAACGATGAAGCTCAAGCGGCTCGCCGAGGATTTCCAGGTCGAAGAACTTCCGATCGTCGAACCGGGAGTGCGCGGCCGGTTCGTATTCTATCGGCTCACGAAGCGCGGGATGGGCACGCTCGAAGCCGTCGAAGCCGTCTGCCGACGCTGGAATCTCGCCGGCAACCGGCTCAGCTACGGCGGCCTCAAGGACAGGCACGCCGTCACCACGCAATACCTCACGATCGTCGATGGCCCCGAACGCCCTCTCAACGAACGCAGCTTCGATCTCATCCCCCTCGGCCGGATCGACCGACCCTACGGTCCCGCGCTCTTCAAAGGGAACCGCTTCCGAGTCGTCCTGCGTGACCTCGACGAGACCGCCGTCGCCAAGGCTTCCCGGGCCGTCTCCGAACTCCCTCGCGACGGGCTTCCCAATTACTTCGACGACCAGCGTTTCGGTTCGGTCGGCTTCTCCGGCGGCTTCATCGCCAAGGCTTGGTTGGCCGGAGATCACGAACTCGCCCTCAAGCTCGCACTCGCCGAGCCGAATCCGTCGGACAGGCCGGCAACCAAGATCGAGAAGGCGACCCTTCAGGAATGCTGGGGGAACTGGACCGAAGCGAAGGCGAAGCTGGAACGCTCACACGCCAGAAGCCTCGTCACATACCTCGTTGACCACCCCGCCGACTTCCGGGGCGCCTTCGCCCGGGTCCGCAGGGAACTCCGCTCCCTCTATTTCTCGGCCTATCAGAGCTACCTGTGGAACCTGATACTCGGCAAGCTGATCGAGCAAACGACCCGCCTCGAACAGCGCATTCCCATCGATTTTAAAGTCGCGACATTGCCGATGCAACGCGGACTCGACCGGGAACAGGCCGAGGTTCTCGCCGCTTGCAAGGTTCCATTGCCCGCGTCCCGCACGCCGTTGCCGGCCGAAGGTCCGGAGCGCGAGGCTGCGATTGCGGTCGTCACCGCCGAAGGATTTGCCTGGGAAGATCTTCGAGTCAAACACCTCAAAGACGTGTTCTTCTCGAAAGGAACGCGTCCCGCACTCTTCTTCCCCGAGAATCTGGAACACGCGATCGAAGTCGATGAACTCGCCCCGTCCCGGAAGAAGATGCGGCTCAATTTCGACCTGCCCAAGGGGGCTTATGCCACGCTCCTGGTCAAGCGAGTGACCGACGCGGCCTCTGACGTCTTATCCCACGAAGGCCCGTCTGACGATGCTCGAAGTTCTGTTTGAAGACAACCACTGTCTCGCCGTGAACAAGCCGGCGGGGTTGCTCTCGCAAGGGGACGTCACGGGAGATCCCAGTCTCCTCGAAGCGGCGCGTGACTATCTCAAGGAGAAGTTCGCGAAGCCAGGCAACGTCTTCATCGGACTGGTCCACCGACTCGATCGGCCGACTTCGGGGGTGATCGTCCTCGCTCGCACGAGCAAAGGCGCCTCGCGGCTTTCCGAGCAGTTCCGTCTGGCCACAGTCGAGAAGATCTACTGGGCGATCGTCGAGGGCGGTCCCCACGACGACGAGGGCGAATGGGCTGACACCTTGCGGAAGGACGAGCTGAGAAATGTCGTCGAGGTCGTCGAGCCAGGTGCGCCGGGTGGTCAGCCGTCGTCGTTGGCCTACAAGGTTCTCGGTCGGTCGGCGAACCGGAGCTGGCTTGAAGTGAAGCCCGTCACGGGCCGGAGCCACCAGATCCGGGTTCAACTCGCGGCGCGTGGTTTGCCGATCGTCGGCGACAAGAAATACGGGGCGACTTCCACGGTGATGGCACTCGACGGCAAGCCCCGCGTCGCCCTGCACGCGAGAAGTCTCACCTTCAACCATCCGACCCGGAAGGAAGCGATTTCGGTAACCGCCGAGGTCCCGGCAGACTGGCCCTGGCAAACGCGCTGAACGAATAGGGAAGCGCGTTGCGTCCCATATAGGCAAGAGGCACGCCCAGACCGGTCACGACCATCGCCGCGAACGGCTTCCAGGCGGAGTCGTCGCGCTCATCAGAGAATGGGTTCGGCGATTCGCCGTTCGAAGCCGTCGGAGAAGGCCCGGCGTTCGGAGCGGCCGGGGCGTTGGTGTCGCTCGTGGGTGCGGGTGCCGGGGTCGGCGACGGCGTCGAATCGAGCTTCTTCGCGTCTTCCTTGGGAGCCGGCGCAGGTGCTGGGGATTCGCTCCGACGAATGGCGTCGAGATGGTCTTCGGCGGCGCGCCAGAATTTGGTGTCGTTGAGGCCGAGTTCCTCGGCGTCACGGCGGGCGATCAGCGGGTCGACTTTATCCACGGTGACGCGACGGATGTACCACAACACGCCTGCGCGGGTGCCGTCCGTATCGCAAAAGAAGAGCGGACGCGCTTCGGTCAGGGAAAGCTCGAAGTGAAAGCGGGCGACATGCTCTCGGTCCACAGTCTTCAGGCTAATCGGCAAAGCCACATAGCGTAAACCACGGCGGGCGACATCGCTCACGAAGCCCGGCGAAAGCTCCGAATCTTCGCGTAGGTCAAGGATCGTCTTGTAGCCTTTTTCAACGAGCCAATCGAGGCCCGAGGCATCGGGGAGACTTCCCCCGGCGAGTTTCGACTCGACCCCGCTGAACCTGCGGATTCCGGGGGCGACGTTGGCTCCCGCGGGCAGTCCTTCGGCGGCCTTGGCGGCGAGAGGGGAGATGCCGGAGGCAGGTTTTCGCTCCGATACCACGGCGGGTGCGAGAGCCGCTTTCTCCGGCGTCGGGTTCGTTCTGGTGAGATCGGTTGGGAGTTCGATCGGGGGAAGGTTGTCGAGCGGGTCGATCTCAATCGCGTCGGGTGCGGGCGGCGACTTCGGGCCCTGGGCCGACCGGTTGGTCGGCTCAGAGCTCGATTTGGCCGACCTCGCCAGCGCGCCGGAGCGCGACTGGCCTTGGCCGGATTTGTAGCGGAATGCTTCGTAGTTCGTCTTGCTCGTCGAAGGCTTTGACCCCTGGGCCGGGGTGGCCTCACCGGCGGGACCCGAACCCGGAGCCGGGCCGGGAAAGGCCGCGGGCGTCCGGTCGTTGTTGGGAATCGCTTCAAGGTTGGTCGGCGGAAGCTCGCCCGGAGCGGGCAAGGCGGAGCCCAACGGCGTTCCGAGAGTTCCGGGAGTGATCACCGCGGGCGATCCGTAGGAGATCGGCGCGGCCTCAACACCCATCGTCGACCCGCCGCAGCACCCCGCCGAGGGCGCGTAGACGGGCCGGAACACGTTGCGAACCGGGCTCAAGACATAGGCGCCGGTTGCGCGAATTCTGCTCCCGAAACCGCCGCAAGTGCCGCACCCGAAAGGGCCGGACTGGCAACCGGTCTGGACCAGGCTCGCGAAGGCCAGTGCAAGGAAAATAACGGGGCGACGTCGTAAGGAACGTCGAAAAGCCGGAGTGCCCCTGGGGGTCGCCCCGGCCCGGAACCATCGCATCGTCGTCATCGGTGTGATCTCCCGTTGGCCGACACACCCTAAACCAGCCGCGACCGGAACGACTCCCGCCACCGCCGTCTCGGACGCACACGACCCCGGGAGGGGAACCGTCAGGCCCCCGCGGCGATCGTGATTGACTGAGGCGAAAGGATCGAAGGGAAGAATCCTTAAGATCGCCGAAGGATGACGCGCCGAGGGAGGCGCGTCCGCGAGACCGAGGAGTGACCGTGTAAAATCATCGACGGCACGAACCGATCCCGTAGCCTTACCCGTAAAGGTCGGGATGGAGACCGGTCGTGATGTCGGCGACAAATCGGTGCGCATCGGAACGCTCGGGGGTGTCAACTCAAAGTAGGGGCGGCCGATCCCTCGACGAGGCCTTCGGGCGAGGCTCACCCGCCGTCCAAGCCGTGTTAAGACGCGACAAACCTCGCGACCAAGTCGTGAAGCGTTGTAGCGTCCTCGGCAAACAGGATCGTCGGTTGAAACTTAGCCGACGTTCCGCGCGTTGCCAAAAGCCGAACACGATTTCTAAGATGGTGTCGGACCTGGAATTGTTACGCCCGGCAAACTCCCCCCAGCTTTCTCGAATTTCGGACCGCTCCTGTCATGACTGACCCATCGCAGAGGTCCAAGACCGGAAAATCGCCGAGACGCGGCTTGATCGCATGGGCAGGCGCGCTCCTGGTCGGGATCGGGTCACTCGCCTATTTCGGATACGATCTCGCCGGAGAACCGGCATTCGCGGACGAATCGGCATATTACTCGCAATCGTACTTCGCCAAGCTGTTCGCCCAGCGCAAGCGGGACGACCCGGCCTGGCTCGAATACATGGCTTTCGACCTCCCCCCGCTCCCCAAGTACATGATCGGCGCGTCGCTCTGGGAACACGGATACCCCCTCCCCACCGCCGACCAGGCCCGCGCCTGGTATCAGAACACGTCGCTCAGATTCGACCCCCCCGGAGGTCTCGCCGCCGCGAAACGGCCCTTCGCCATGGCGGGGGCTCTGGGTTGCGTCGCACTTTACGGAATCGGAGTTCTCGCGTTTGGCATCCGTGCGGGACTCGTCGCCGGACTCTTTCTTACGATCAACCCGCTTTACACCTTGCACGCGCGGCGCGCCATGTCGGACGTCCCCTGTGAGGCCTTCATGCTGGCGGCGCTCTTCGTCGCGTTGTGGTCGTGGAAGCGATGGCTCAAAGGTTCGGGTTGGCCGATTGCCGCGATCGCGCCGATTTCCGTCGGGGCGCTCGTGGGCCTGGCCCTGCTCGCGAAGCTCAGCGGGACGCTCGCCCTGATCGTGATCGCCGCCTGGGCGATTGTGGGATGTCTGGCGAAGTCTTCGGGCTGGAGACGTCTCGGAAACGCGGTTTCGTGCCTCGCCGTGCCGGTCGCGACCGCTGCGGTTTTCGTCGCACTGAACCCGTTTCTGACGGCACATCCGAAACACCCAATGCCGCCGAACTTCGCCGAGATCGCCGCGAAGTCGATGGTCGAGCGCGCGGAGATGATGTTCCGGCTCCGGCTCCAGGTCGCCGCCGATCAACAGCGGATGTTCCCGCACAACGCGCTCCATCTCCCCGCCGAGAAGGTGAGCGTCATGGCCGTTCAAGGCTTCGGGAGGTTCGGCCCGTTCGGACCCGCCGAGTCCGATTCGAGGAACCGATTCGACCTGAACCAGGATCGCGGCGGATTCATCTGGCTCCCTTGCGTCGGCATTGGATTGATCTGGGCACTCCTCCGCGGGTGGTCTGAGCGCCACGCCGGTGACCCGCCGACCGCGTGGGCCATCGCGGCTTACTGGATCGTGGGTTTCACTGTGGTGACGGCCTATTTGCCGATGGCGTGGGACCGCTACATGCTTTCGATCCAGGCGCCGTCGGCCTTGCTCGCCGCGGGACTGCTCGTGGCGACGGTGGATGCTTTGTGGGGCTTGACGCGACCCCGACCGGAAGGGATTGATCCATGACCCGTCCGGTGCGCGTCGAGATCTGGGTTTTTTTCATCCTCTTCGGTACTTACGCGTATTACTGGCAGTCGCGCGACTGGAACAGTGCCAGCCGATTGATGCTCACGTATGCGATTGTCGATCGCGGAACCGTCGCGATCAACGGCCTTGAAGACCAGACGCACGACCGGGCGTTTTTTCAAGGAAGGTTCCACACCGACAAGCTGCCCGGCTTTTCAATGCTCGCGGCCGGGCCGTACGCCGTGGCGAAGCTTGTTTTTCGGCTACCCGATCACCCGCTCAACGTCAAGGGCTTTGCCTATTGGCCGGCGGACTACTGGGTGACCTTGGGGACCTCGGGCTTCTTGTCCGCGATGACCGGGGCACTGCTGGCGGCTCTGGCTCTGGATTTGAGATGCACTCAGGGCCGCGCCGCGCTCGTCGGTTTGGCCTATGGTTTATCGACACCAGCCTATGCGTATGCGACGATGAGTTACGGGCACCAGGCGTCGGCGTTTTGTCTGTTGATGTCGTTCGCGCTGTTGTGGAGGACGAGCGGACCGAAACAGCCGTTGCGGGTCGGGGCGGCGGGATTCTTCGCGGCCTACGCCTCGGTGATCGAACTTCAAATGGGGCCTGTCTCGGCGATTCTCGGCTTCTATTTGCTGATGCAGGTCATCGGCCGCGTTCGAAAGCTTTCGACGGTGGGAGACTTCGTTGTCGGCGCCGCGATCCCGACGCTGCTGCTGCTCGGGTATAACCAACTCGCGTTCGGTTCCCCCTGGGACATGGGTTACTTCCACCACACCACGAAGGCGTTCGCCGACGTCCATTCCGAAGCGAA
>JAYUFP010000236.1:0-6802 GCA_043738665.1 Isosphaeraceae bacterium | reverse complement strand
TCACGTGGAACGGTTCTCGTTTCGTCTGCCTGGGAGATTTTCTCGGCGGCGGCGGTCTCGGCTATCTCGTCGCGCCCGGCGTCTACTCCCAGCCCGATCGTGACGAATCCGTCGCGATCAGTTCGGAACAGCTTCAAGCCGTTGACGGTGTCTTTCGCCTCTCAATCACCGAACCGATGGACGAGGTGGCTTACCTCGACAAGCTTCGGCTGGTTGTGGTCGATCGACCCCCCGGCGTCTCGGCGACACCCGACGAACGTTTTGCCCCGGAAGGCCACCGTCCGACGGGGAAAGTCGTCGCCTGGAAAGACACGGTCATTCCGATGAAATCCACAGATCTCAAAGGAAACGACGTGAGCCGCGCACTTGCCTCATGGGACCGCGATACCGTTGACGGCTTCAAGAGACTTCACGGTTGGACAGGTTACGCTGAGGAGCATGGGATCGTCCTCGATTTCGGCGACCGTTTGAGTCGGTTCACCCCGAAAGACCCGCTCCTCCTGGTGCTCGCCGGGTGGGTGGAGTACCCCTATTCTCAAACGAATTACGCCGCGGCGACGGCCGGGGTCGCTCTCGTCCCCCCGAGCGTGGAACGGCTCAATTCGGATGGCTCGTGGTCTGTGATCGAACGGCACGCGGGCTACCCAGCCGGGATGCCGAGAATGACCACGCTCGACCTCACGGGAAAACTCAACGGGCCGCGCCGCGTGATCCGGATCAAGACAAATATGGAATGCTATTATGACCAGGCGTTCGTCGCACTCCGCGATCGTTGCTCGGAGTCAAAGCTCCGGCAAACGACGCTTACGCCGGCACGGGCGGTGCTGGGGCACCGAGGTTACACCCGTGAAGTCTCTCCCGACGGCAGGCTTCCTCTGCTTTACGATTACGATTACATCGACCCCGCCCCACTCGCCTTGATGTCGGGAGCACTGACCCGGCACGGCGACGTCGTTCCGCTCCTGCTGGATGATGACGACCAGCTCTGTCTTGTCGGACCCGGGGATGAAGTTCGGCTCGAATTCTCGGCCAAGGGACTGCCGCCGCTGGCCGAAGGGTGGAGCCGGAGTTTCGTCCTCGAATCCGTCGGCTACTGCAAGGACGCCGACCCGTTCACCGCCACCAACGACTCCGTCGGTCCTCTCCCGTGGCGAGGGATGCCCGACTTCCCGTTCGCGACACCCGCCGAGCGTCCTGTCGATCCGTCTTATTCTAAATACCTGAAGACGTATCAGACACGAAACTCAGGAGGGCGTTGACGCTGTTGGCGCGTCCGCCCGGTTTCGACGGGCCGTACTTGGGCTGCAACTCCTCTCACCCTGGAGAAGGCGCCGCGAGCCGCGAAGTGGCGGATGAGGGGACTTCGTGGCTTACGCGACGTCCGGGCACTCTGATCCGGCCTCCGGCCACATTCTCCGCGCGGGAGAAGGATGGACTCTGCAATCCTCTTGCTTTCTTGGACCAGGATCTTGCGTGACGACGGCACGATGAATATGATGGATGCAATCGCTCACTTCTGATGGATTTGTGTTCAGTTTATACAGATGAGGCGTATCGACCGACGGAATCGGCGACACGAATGAGCCGTTTCGTGGTTGTTGAAACCGAAGATCCGACGAAGTCGGTTCCGGTTATCGTGATTGTAATGAGAGGGCGGCTTGAGTTCTTTGCGCCGTACCCGGAAAAAAAGGTCTTGATTGACTGGTCAAGATTTGAGGATAAAGTTGTATTCGATCCCTCCGCCGGACGACCGCCGGCTGCCCGAGTGTACTCAGGCTTCGCAAAAAGGTACGCTGACGTGCCGATTCACTTAAGCTAAGTCGCACGCCGTCGACCCACCGTCCGTTGCCCTGGACTCGTTCTGAGCCGGGCGTCGGTCGATCCATCGAATCATTACTCGCTTTGCCCCGCACCGCCGAGCACCTGGAGTTGACCTCATGAGTTCCCGCTGGATGCTTTCCCGCCGCGCGGGCAACGCGCGTGTCGTCGGTGTCACGGCCAAAACCCGTGCCCATCGGGTGATGAATCAATACCGGCTCGAGTGTCTGGAAGACCGGACACTTCTAACTTCCACGAATTTTCATCCCACCTTCGTTGTATCCCCACACACCGGTGGCGGTAATCCTCTCAGCCCGTATGCCTCGGGCTCGCCCATCGGGTATACCCCGCCACAGATTCGCAAGGCCTACGGTTACGATTCCGTCAGCATCGCCGGAATCATCGGGGATGGCGCGGGGCAGACGGTCGCGATCGTGGACGCCTTCGATTGGGCCTCGGCCTATGCCGACCTCAAGGCGTTTGACCTCCAGTTCGGCCTACCCGACCCGCCAAGCTTTATCAAGCTGAACCAGAACGGCCAGCCCAGCCCGCTTCCCGCTTCGGACTCACCGGGAGGCTGGGGACTTGAATCCGCGCTCGACGTCGAGTGGGTTCACTCGGCGGCACCGAAGGCCAACATTATCTTGGTCGAGGCGAACGCCCCGACGACGATCGATCTGGTTCAAACCGCCGTGAGGACTGCCGCAAGCCTTCCCGGCGTTTCCGTCGTCTCGATGAGCTTCGGCACCAATGAATACTCGGGTGATAACGCACTGGACTCAGTATTCACGACCCCTACGGGTCACATCCCGGTGACGTTCTTCGCCTCCACGGGAGACAGCGGCGCGCCTGGGGGCTATCCCGCGTTTTCCGCGAACGTCGTCGCAGTCGGCGGCACCGGCTTGAACCTCAACGCCGACGACACTTACCAGTCCGAATATGGTTGGTCGGGCAGTGGCGGCGGTGTCAGTCAATTCACCCCCAAGCCTTCGTTTCAGAGTGCGTTGCCGTACACGAATCGGTCCATCCCCGATGTCGCTCAACTCGCCGACCCGAACACCGGCGTTGCGGTTTACGACTCGTACGACAACGGCGCATCGACCCCGTGGGAGCAGATCGGCGGTACGAGTCTCGCGTGCCCCTTATGGGCCGGATTGATGGCGGTCGTCAATCAGGAACGGATCGCCGCAGGCGACCCGACGCTAGACGGCCCCTCACAGACTTTGCCATTGCTCTACGGCCTCCCTGCTACCGACTTCCACGATATCACAACCGGTAACAACGGATTCGCCGCCGGCCCCGGATACGACCTCGTCACCGGACGCGGATCACCGATCGTGCCCTCGGTCGTGCGTGACCTGACCCCCCTACAGATCGTTGTGAAACCCACGACGATCCTGTCGGTCGTTGAAGGCACAGCCCTCAATAACATCCAGATCGCCACGTTCACCGATGCCGCGGGCCTCCAACCAATCGGCAATTACACGGCGTCGATCTCCTGGGGCGACGGTTTCGTCACGTCTTCGGCGACGATCACCAACTCGTCCAACCCGCTCGCGTATTCGGTGCTCGGTTCCCACACTTACACGACTTACGGCACGTACAAGATCATCGTGACGGTCTTCAACACCTCGGGCAAGAGTGGCCAGGGCTCAACCTCGGTCGCGGTCACCGACGCCCCGCTCTCCCCGAATTCGCTCACCTTCCAGGCGGTCGAAGGGTCGAAATTCACGGGGATCGTCGGGACGTTCGACGACGCCAACCCGTTCGGGAACGTCGGCGAGTTCAGCGCCTCGATCAATTGGGGCAACGGCGTCACCACCAAGGGCGTGATCACCGCCGTGGCCACCAGCCAGTACAGCGTCACGGGATCGAATACCTACCAAAATTTCAACACCTACCCCGTGAACGTGACCGTGACCAGCACGGGCGGTTCGACCACCGTGATCGGCAGCACGGGTAACGTGGCGGACGCCCCGCTGACCGTGACCCCGGCGACGATCCGCTCGCTCGCGGGGACGACCGTGACGACCACCGTCGCGAGCTTTAACGACGCCGGTCCCGCGGACCCGATCGGCTCCTACTATGCGAACATCAACTGGGGCGACAACACGACCTCGAGCACCGGCGGCGCGACTCCGACGGTCTTCATCGTAAACCGAGGCATCCGCTTCGACGTCCAGGCCTCCCACACCTACACTCGTTACGGCAATTACGGCGTCATCGTCACCGTCGGCGCGACGGGCGGTTCGAGCGCGACGACCTTACCCGCCACTCAGGCGATCGTGGCCGACGCGCCCGTGACCGCCAGCCCGTCGAACTTCACGGTGGTTCAAGGGACCGCTTACACCGGGCTCGTGGGCGGATTCACCAGCCAGAACACATTCGCCCGGGCCGCTGATTTCTCCGGTTCGACGATCGACTGGGGTGACGCGACCCCGGTCAGCACCGCGACGATCACCGCCAACGGGAGCGGAGTCTTCGGGGTTTCGGGGAATCATACTTACAACAACGTCGGTTCCTACCCGATCAGCGTCCAGGTCCAGAGCGGCGGCGGAAGCTCGGCCTCCGCGACGGGCGTCGCGAGCGTCGTTTACGCGGCACTCATCTCCAGCGGAACGTCGCTCACGGGCACGGCCGGTCAGGACATCACAGGCACGGTCGCCACCTTCATCGACAAGTACGCGGGAGCCCAACTCGCCAACTTCGTCGCGCGGGTTGACTGGGGCGACGGGGGGACGACGGACGGCCTGATCACTCAGCCGAACGGTCCGGGAACCGGGTTCGTCGTGACCGGGACCCACGCGTGGGCCCTTCCGCAAGCGTATCCGATCACCGTGACGATCCTCGAAAACGGCGACCTTCGCGATACGGCGGACTCGACGGCGACCCTCATCGACGCGTCATTGAGTGCGACCGGAGCTACGCTTACCCCGGTGTTTGAAGGCAGTTCCTTCAGCGGCACGGTCGGGTCATTCACGACCGGGAATCTCCTCGCGGGACCCTCGTCATTCGTCACGACGATCGACTGGGGTGACGGCTCGACCTCGAACGGCCTGGCCGCACAGGTCGTCAACGGTCTCTTTTCCGTCTCCACCGGCAGCCCCCACATTTTCGGCGCGCAAGGGAATTACCTCGTCGGCCTCAACGTGATCAGTCTCGGCGGGGCAAGGGCCTCGGCCGTGAGCACGATCACGGTGAACCCGGCGCCGATCAATCCCACCGCGAGCAACTCGATTGCCTCGGTGGCCGGCCAAACGTTCGGCGGCGTTGTCGGGTCGTTCACCCAGTTCCCCCTGACCCCGGCCTCGGCCTTCACGGCGACGATCGACTGGGGCAATGGGGACACCACGCCCGGAACCGTGACGTCCGCCGCCGACGGAAGTTTCGTGGTCAGCGGCACCGAGATCTTCAAGGGTGCCGGTCAGTTCGCGGTGAACGTCACGGTCACCAACAGCGCGGGCGGACCGAGCGGAACCTTCTCGGTTCCCGCGAAGATCACTGACGCGGCGATCACGGCCTTGGCGTCGCCGGTTTCCTCGGTCGTCGGGCAAGGATTCACCTCGGTGGTGTCCACACTCACGACGGATAATGTCTATGCGCGGTCGGCGGAATTCGCCGCCACGATCAACTGGGGCGACGGCACGACTTCCAACGGGTCCGTGGTCGGCGGCGGCGGCTCGTTCAGCGTCGTCGGCAGCCACGTCTACCTGTCAAGGTCGACCGGATTCCCTGTCAACGTCTCGGTGATCCACACCCAGGCCGACGGCAAGCCGGGGACCGTCGCCACGAGCAGCACGACGGCCCGGGTGCTCGCCGTGCTGTCCGGCACGATCTCCGCCGGGAGTGACTCCGGCGTGTCGAACACCGACGGCGTCACGAACATCAACAAGCCGATCTTCTCCGGCACCGGCGAGCCCGGCGCGAGTGTGCAGATCTTCGCGGCCCCGACCGGCAGCCCATCGACGGCGACGAAGGTCGGGACGGCCGTCATCAACTCGCTCGGGAACTGGTCGGTTCAAATCAGCCCGCTGGGCGACGGATCTTACGTCACAACCGCCGCCATGCTTGACCCGTCCAATGGCATCGTCGTCAGCCGACTCCCGCTGATGACAAACGCCTTGACGGTGGTGACCACGGGTCCGACGGTGGCGGGCGTGAGCCTCGACGCCCGCAACGGCTTACTGCATGTGATGCTCCAGCCGGGCCTCGGCGGGTTCAGCCTCGCGGGTCTGACCAACCGGTCGAATTACTCGCTCGGGCTTCCCGTCGGAACGGGCCTCCAGAACTTCAGCGCCACCAATTTGACGGCGACCCCGGGGTCGAACGGTCAGGTTGTGGTGAACCTCGCGTACAACCTCGGCGGCAGGAACTTCAAGGCGGGCGGATACGTTGTACAATTGCAAGCCAACGGGATCACCGACCTCGCAGGTAATCCCCTGGTCGAGAAGAACCTGGTCACGTTCCCGCAGTCGACGAACTTCCCGAACCCGAACTACGTCGCCCAGATCGACGTGACCAAGACTGGCGCGGCCTCGGCCCCGCATCAGTACGTCTCGGTTGCCGAACAGATCGCGGCGGGAAATTACTCGGCGACCGTTCAAGGCAAGAAGGTCGTGCGGGTGCCATCGACAAAGGTCACCACGCTCAAGCCGGGTGCGACCCCGAAGCCGACGACGATCAAGGCCAAACGAACCCACTGAGCGCCGGCCGGTGGATTCGATTGACACATGATCACGGAGCCCGCCGACTCGCGAGAGTCGGCGGGCTCCGCTCATTTCATACGCAAACCGGCCGATCGAGCCCCGCGAAAGAAGCGGACGTCGAGTCCGGATGAAGTGAGCCGTCGCGAAATCGTCAGACGATCGCCCTCTCCCCGGCTTTGCGGCTCAGAGGGAGGGGTTTTTCGGAACCGGAGTCGGGGGTTGATCAGGGGATCTTATTGAGTTGACTCGAATCTCCAACCAGGGTTCTGGTTTCCATT
>JAYUFP010000235.1:0-6812 GCA_043738665.1 Isosphaeraceae bacterium | reverse complement strand
CGCTGAGGGGCGTCGAGCGCAGGAAGTACGAGAACGAACCCGCCAAAGTCGGCCGCCTCATTGGCGCGAGGACGCAGCCGATCAAGCTCCGCGCCCGGGCGTCGCGGGCGAAGGGAAATTATTTGCACGCGATCGACCTCTGCGAGGAAGCGTTCGTATACAACCCTTGGGATATCGGGGCGGCGCGCGAGGCCGCGGAGGCGGCGGAGCATCTCGGCTTCAAGGAACTCGCGCAGTGGTTCCTGGAGTCGGTGCAGACCGTCGCGACCGACGTCGACTTCTTCCGCCACATGGCAAGAGCCCATGAAGCCAATAAGTCGTGGCAGAAGGCCATCGCCGCCTGGGAACGGGTCAAGAAGATCAACCCCGACGACGAAGACGCCAACCGCCAGATCAACGGACTGTCCGCCAACGCCACGATCCAACGATCCGGCCTGGGCGACTCGCTGGAGAGGCGCGAAGCCGCGGCGCGTGCCGAGGAATCGAACGCGAAGAACGGAGCGCCCGAACTCGACGAGCTGAAACAACCTCAGCTCAGTCCCGAAGATCGCTGGGCCAAGGAGATTCAGGAAAACCCGACCGACGTCGGTCCGTACTTGCAGTACGCCGAACATCTGCGGTTCCGCAGCCACCTCGACGAGGCCGAGAAACTCCTCGCCAAGGGCTTGAAGGCCGTGCCCAACGACCCCTCGTTGCGGCTGATCTACGCCGAAGTTCAGGTCGGCAGAATCCAGCGCGCGATCGCCTCGTGGACGCGGAAATGTAAGGATCGTCCCGACGATATCGAAGCCAAAGCCAAGCTCGATCAGCTCAACACCATGCTCATCGACTACGAGATCGACGAGTACCGGCGCAGGATCAAGCTCCGGCCAACTGAATACAACCTGCACTATGAACTGGGTTTGCGACTGGCGAGAAACGGCAGCCACCGCGACGCGATCGCGTCGTTCCAGCAGGCGCGGTCCAGTCCCACGCTCAAGGTGGAAGCGCTCCACCAGGCGGGCTTGAGCTTCGAGGCCGAAGGGGCGCTCAAACTCGCCGAGCGGAGCTATCAGGACGCGATCAAGGCCGCTGACCCCGCGGACTTGACCATGATGAACGCCCTCCACTACCGGATGGGCCGCGTGGCCGAGGCAATGGGAAATAATCAGGTTGCCGAAGAGCACTACAACGAAGTCGCCGCCAACGATTACGGCTATCTCGACGTCGCGCAGCGACTTCGGGGGTTGAACTGATCGCCCGGTTCGTGATAAACTCCCCGTTTCGACGGAATCCGACGGGACCCGGCCTGCGGAGATGCCGCGCCGCTCTGTCCTGTGTTGTGTGATCGTCCTTTGCAATCGGACACGGACCGGATAAGACATGCCGACCACGCCCTCCGCCACCAAGCGATTGAAGCAAAGCAAGAAGCGCCGGCTCCACAACCGGATCGCCAAGAAGATCATCCGGACCCTGACCAAGCGGATGATGACCGCGGTCTCGGCCAAGGAGTTCGAAAAGGCGGAGACCGATTTTCGGCTCACGACCGCGAAGATCGACAAGGCCGGGGTGCGACGGGTTCTCCACCCGAACACCGCCGCCCGCCGCAAGAGCAAGCTGACCCGCGAGTACAAGGCGGCCGTGGCGAAGGCCCGGCCCCAGGCGTCGGCCTGAGGCTTGATCGGCGACCGCGAAGGCTTCCGGCAACGTCATGTCATCGCCTGCCGAAGATTTCCCCGCGATCCGCGAAGCCCTGACCGAACATTACGGCCGGCTCGGCTCGCCGTTCGCGGGGCTTGACGTTTTCGAAGCCTTCGTCTCAGCAATGCTTGACCGCGCTTTCGAGCCGAAATCGCGCGACGCGGCGGTTTCGGCATTCCGCGACGAGGGCTTGCTCGATCCGCAAACACTTTCAGAGGCTGACCCTTCGGAACTCGACGAGGCCCTCCGCTCGGCGGGCCTGAAGGTTCCCAAGGGCGCTCTCGGCCCCCTCCGCGGACTCGCACGATGGCTTATCGCCGTTCATCACGGCGACTTGGCTTCGCTTGTCGGCGAAGACAGCCGCGTCGCGACGTCTCAACTGCGCGACGAACTCCTCAACGTCAACGGCGTCGGACCCGCGACCGCCGATTCACTGCTGGTGTTTGCCCTGAATCGACCGACTTATCCGGTCGATCGCGCGTCCTATCGAGTCTTCCTTCGGCACGGCTGGATTGACCTCGACGCGGGTTATGATGACGCGCGTGAAGCGATCGAAAGGGTCGCCCCCGATGATTCCGCGACTCTTGCCGGCTTTTCGATCGCCATGGAGCGAATCGGCAAGGACTTCTGCCGGGCGAGCGTTCCGAAATGCGAGCGCTGCCCGCTCCGCCCGTTCCTCCCCGAGGGTGGGCCGATTTCCCCCGACTTGGAGTGATCGGACTGAGTGGTTGCCGGAAGAAATTGGCCGCAGATGGCGCAGATTGACGCAGAGGAAAAACGATTGCGGAAGCCGGCACGCGCGACACGGAAATTCTAACGCATCATTTTGTATCGATATTTAGTTTCTCTTTTGAATGTTCTTATCGGTGTTCAGCTGCGTCATCTGCGGTCGAGACCGCTTTAAGCAAGGCAAAGCGTTCTCAACCCACCCCATGACAGCGATAATGATGCATGGGAGTGCGGATCAGTCGAAACGGTAGCGGAGGGGTCAGGCCATGCAAAGACGTTCGCGACTCAACGTTTGGGCGGCACTACCGGCGTTGCTCGCGGTGGCCGGGGCCGTTTCGTTCGCCCGGGACGAGAGAGGCCGGGAAATTCCCGCCCCCTTCGCTCCGTTCGAGTACCTGATCGGGAGCTGGAAAGGGACCGCCTATCCCCCCGCGAACCGGGTCCGAGGGTGGAACGAAACCCACGCCTGGGCCTGGAAATTCGAGAAAGGTAATCCCGTCGGACTGAGTGTCAGCATCGACGGCGGGAAGACTCTCACCAAGGGTCAGATCACGTTTGATCCCGCCACCAAGAAATACACCCTCAACGCCACCGACGCGAACCGCAGAGCCGCAATCTACGTGGGGAGCCTCGACGCCGCCGGAAAGACGTTGACACTCGAACGCGTCGGCGCGACGTCCGCGGGCTCCAAGCAGAAGCTCGTCTTGTTCCCGAACGCGAATTTCATCCGTTACACGTTCCGCATCTTGGAGCAGGAAGACGGCGCTCCCCAGTACAAACCCGTGATCGAAGCCGGGGTGACCAAGGAGGGGGAGGCCTTCGCCGCGGGAGGAGGCGCCGCGGACCTGCCGAAGTGCGTCGTGACCGGCGGGGCGGCGACGATGAGCGTGACCTACCAGGGAAAAACGCTCCCCCTTTGCTGCTCGGGATGCCGCGACGAGTTCAACGACAACCCTGAGAAGTACATCAAGAAGCTCGCCTTGCGAAACGCGGCCGGGAGCAAGTCGGACGCGAAACCGGCGGCGACCGGCAAGGACGACGGCTCCTTCGACGGGCTCATCGACGGCCCCAAGCCCGCCGCCAAGTCTTCGAAAGTGATGAAGGAGGCACCGGCAAAGGCCGATGAAGCCCCGAACCCGAAGGCCGAGACACCGAAATCCTCGGACCTGGCCGCCAAGGCGACTTCCCTTCTAAAACTCGGCCAGAACCTTGAAAAATCCGGCAAGACCTCAGCCGCTTTGGGCTATTACCGCCAGGTCGTCAAGACGTACCCCGCCACTGCCGCCGCCAAGACGGCGTCGCGACGAATCAAGGAACTGGAGGATAAGTAGCCGGCGAGCCGGAGCCCCGACCCGAGTGTTTTTCCTCCGTTTCTTCCTCACTCTTCGCCGAGATCCGGATGTCCAGTCCGATCCGGGTCGTGGTGATTTCCCAGTGTCCTCGGTCCCATCCGACGATGATCCCCGAGCCTTCGAGCCTGTCGAACATCTGCTCGACGTACGCGGGCACCTTGTCCTCGAATTCGGCGACGAGGTCGAGCTTCCGGGTGACCAGATTCAAAAGCCCCCGGATCGTCGAAACGCCCTTTTCCTCGATCCGCTTCTGACCTTCCGGCGACGCGGGGTCAGGTCCTTCGAGGGTCAATTGCATCGACCTGAGCAGGCGACCGAACTGGCCGAGCCAGGAGTCGCCGAATCCGAAATATTCTCGATGCACGATCACGATCTCACCGCGACGGACCACCGCGGCCTGGTAAACGGCTTCCAGGTAATTTTCGCCGTAGTCGGTCTGAAACGCGATATTGACGGCTTTGGCCAGGTGCTGGAGCGCCGCGGGTAGTCCGACCCGTTCGGGGTCGACGTCCAGCCCCATGTCGCGGAGGCCCCCGGCCTTGCGAGCGGTCACCGTGCCGCTGTCGGCCGAAACAGCGACCCCCAGCGGCATCTCACCGGCATGGGACGGGAGTGGCGCAAGTGGCGGCTGCGGCAAATTTCGCCTGGAAGCGGACGCCGCAGGTTGAACGGCTTGTGCAGGCTTATTCGCGCCCTTGGGCGGTGGTTGCGGCGGCATCGCGGAACTCCGATATCAGTTTAGGACGGTGTTCCATGGGTTTGAGTCGATGATCTTAACGCAATCTTGGCCTTTTTTGCGCTTCTGAAACGTGGCAAGTTTGGCGCTTACTTCCGGTTCCGAAGCGTGAAGTGGACCCCAAAGTCTTGACCATTGAACCCGATTTCTCAGTGGCTGTTGATGGATTCGGCGGTCGTGGATTCTCGAATCCGGACAATCCTGGAATCCATCAATCGCCTTTTTCCATTGTCCAGAACATCAACCCGACCCTACAATGACGCGACGCGCGTCGTTCGGCAAAAGGACGGCGAGTTCCCTTGGACCGAACCTGGAGTCACGCCAATGGCGGCCCATGCCGATGACATTTCAGACTTCGTCAACGGACCGGCAAAGCCGAAGAAGTCCGGTGGAAGATTCACGTTATTTCGCCTACTTACCTTTATCGGTATCCTCGTTTTACTGATCGCGCTCCTCTTACCGCTCTCCCGCGGTTCCCGGGGCGCTGCACGCCGCGCGCAATGTGTGAACAACCTTAAACAAATTGCTTTGGCGTTAGATAATTATGAAAGAACATACAACGCATTACCTCCCGCGTACACCGTCGATGCGGCCGGCAAACCGCTTCACAGTTGGCGGACGCTGATCCTGCCGTATCTTGAACAGCGATCACTTTATGAAACGATCGACCTTTCGAAATCTTGGAACGATCCGGTGAATGCGAAGGCCTACGCGAAGGACGTTGAGGCGTTTCGTTGCCCTGAGTTGAATAGGCCTTGCCACACGACTTACCTGGCCGTCGTCGCGTCTAACAGTTGCTTCCTCCCTGACGAACCCAGGCGGTTGGCCGATGTCTCCGACGATCGCGGGTTGACCCTGTCGGTGATCGAAGCAAGTCTGGATCAAGCGGTCCACTGGATGGCTCCAACCGACGCGGACGAGTCATTGGTGATGGGTCTAACCCCGCGTTCGAAGCTGAGTCATTCGGGAGGCACGAATGCGGCGTTTCTTGATGGCGGCATTCACTTCCTGAAGGCCACGAGTCCATCGCCTCAACGACGGGCGATGATTTCGATTGCGGGAAGCGACGACAAAGCCGCCGGTATCCGGGACTGATTCCACGTTCGAGGCCCCGGCGATGATTCGAACCTCGGGCTCGCGCGGGGCGCTACGGAACGCGTGACGACATCTTCATTGGACGCCTTGCGTTTCGCTTTCCCAATTCGCTCAATTCGAAGGCCGTGAGCGGCACCAGCCAACTCAGCCATGTCGCCGGAGGGTCGATCCAAGTCGCCCCGAAGCCTGTGACCGTTGCCAACCCGCCGATGAGTCGGAGGACGACGGCGGAGCACAACAACAAATAAACGCGCCACATCCATCGCCGATGATCGGCAAAGCGTCGGTCGATCGCGGACCTCCACCCGAGTACGGCACACATTCCGGTCGCGAACGCCAGCGCCGCCAGCCCGACGGCCGCGATCGGACCCGCGGCGGCGTATTGGGCCATCCATAGGCCGCTGGGAGCGACCAGGAGTAAGACGCACGCGACCTGAATCCGTCCCAGATAGCGATGCCATCTCGGAAATCGCCGCCGAAAACGTTCGCCGATCAGGATCATTCCCAACACGAGCGAGACGGGACCGGACGCGATATGCGTATAGAACGCCCACCTGTAAGCACTAGAGAAATCGTGCTCCCGCCCTCTCAAGAAATCCGAGCCAAAGTTGGGTGGATAATAGTTATGATAATTGCTGACAACTTCAACGGTGACTTTTAATATCAAAATACCTGCGAGTATCATCAAAACGGGTGATAGCGGCTTTGAAAGAACGTTTCGCATGGCGGCAAAGCAGGCTGAGTCTCGACCCGGCGGCTTCGCGGACACGGACGGTGTGTCGCTGTTTCCGGGAAGAGCCGGGTCGAGTCCCGGCCGACACCCGTTCCTAGGGTGAATCGACGTTGGCTCCCCGGGCTTGACCGCCGTCGAACGCCCTTTCCGGCCGCAATCCAGGCATGTCCAACGCACCAACAGGTCAGTATAAACCGTGATCATGTGCGAGACAACGGCCAGCCAGTAGGACCGATGGACATCGGGGACTTCGCGCCCGTGCCAGGTCGGGCGGCCGCAGTTCGGGCAGTGGCGGAGGGATTCCTCGTAGGGCATGGCGAGGCGGCCTCGACGTTGAGGGCGATTTTTCAGGGTCGAGTGCCACGCAACGTCGCGAGAACCCGCTCCATGTCCTCGGGCAAAGGGGCGCGGAATTCCAGCGGCCGGCCTGTCAGAGGGTGCGTCAGCTTCAGATGGAACGCGTGCAAGGCCTGCCGGTCGATGAGGA